>JAFQLG010000055.1 GCA_017414605.1 Clostridia bacterium | reverse complement strand
GCGCGAGCGTCTTGACACCATTGAGGAAATTCAGGGCAACAAGACCAACATTGAGTGGGGCGCGCAGATACGCTCTTACGTATTTATGCCCTACACGCTTGCAAAGGACACGAGAACAGGCTTTGAGGACGGCAATATCCAATCCGTTATGGACGGAAATATTGAAGGCTTTGTCAACGCCTACCTCAAAATGAATGCGAATAAATAATAAAACAAAAGCCCCGACGGCTGTCGGGGCTTTTTTTATTTGATTAAACTACAAAGAATGCGCAAGCGCCGGGAGCAAGAGTTGCCTTGCCGCTGACGGTCTCGCCGCAAAGCTCGGGAAGCTCGTCGTTCTCACCAAGCGTCAAGGGCTTTCCGTTAAGAGTCATAACTCTTGAGCGGAGCTTACCCTCGCCCTCAAGGACGTAAGCCGTAGCCTCTGCGGGCAGCTCAACGTCGGTCGTATCGGTGCGCGAGTTGTTGATAACGAGATATGCGTATCCGTCCTTGCCATCCTTACGGCTGTGTGCGTAAACGTGCGCGCCCTCGCGGATCTCTTCACCCGATGCGTAAACCGTGTCGCCCATAAGTCTGTTCCACAAAAGAACCGCAAAATAGTTGGGGCGAGGCTCAAAGGTGCCGTGCTCAAGGAATCCGTACGCCGAGGATGCAAGCGTGTTGTGGAAGATAACGCCGTCCGTTACGGTTGCAAACTCGCCAAGCTCGTTAAGCGTTCTGGGAACGTCAAGGTAAGTAGGCGCCCAAGTGTTTCCACCGCAGCCTGCGTCACCCGACTCGGTTACCCACATCTGTCCGCCGGGAACGTATCTGTCGCGACGATCTACGTACTGTCTTGCGCAGTCTGCCGCAACGGCAAGATACTGCTCGGTAAGACAAGCCGCCTCGGGCCAATGTCCGCCCATAGCCGCACCGCGCTCGGAAATACCGTTATAGTAGTGATAGCTGAACACGTCCATCTTGACCTTCTGGTCGCCGAGAAGCTCCTCGGTGGTAACCATCTGAAGCGCAGATGCGATGCCGCCACCTACGTTGTCACGTCCGCCCATATTGATATTTATATCACCAACCGTGCAAGGACCTACAAAGAGGCACTCGGGATAGTTTTCACGAAGCCATGCGCCGAAAATGTCGTGGTCACGCGCGTGGTCTGCTGCGGTGTAGCCTACGGGAAGACCCGACAGCGCTATCATATTGGGCTCATTTGTAAACTCTGCCGCATCGATCGGAACACCGTACTCCTTGGAGAAGGAGAAAAGCTTTTCGGCAAGCTCCAAGGGATAGGGCTCGTCTGCAGTATGTACTCCGGGGCAGTTTGTCATGGAAACAAGCAGCTTGCCGCCGATAGCCTTTACAAAATCAAGAACTCCGATCCACTGCTCGCGGCGGAGAAGATTCTGATATCCCTCGGGAACAACGCCGCCGCACTCGTTCTCAAGGTCATAATAAGTCTTATTTGCCCACGTTCCCGACACGCGCACCCAAGCCGTTCCAAGCTCGCGCGCCATCTTGCGAAGGCGAGGATTATAAAGGTCAATGGGCTCGTACCACTGCTGGAGATTGCCCATGTCTCGCCAGTCGGATATTACGGGAAATTCCTCTGTTCCGTCCACCTGAGCATCGGTATAGGCTTTCCAGAACGTTCCTCCCGTTACTTCTGTCATTTCCACGTTGTAGGATACAAGTCTTTCGTCAACTGTGCGGAGCTTTTCAAGTCCCGCGGATTGAAGCTTAACAAATTGTGCCATGCAACATTTTCTCCTTAATATGTAATTTTTTTATTTTTGAATTTCGCCCAGTATTTCCCTGATGTTTTGGAAAACAAACGTGGGTTTTTTATCACTCGCCTCAAGGTCGGCAAGAGTTCCCTCTCCGCTGAGCACGAAAATGGAATCTATTCCCGCGTTCACTCCGCAGGCAACGTCGGTATAAAGTCTGTCACCGATAACCACGGCGTCTTTTTTGTCGTATCCCGTTTTTTCAAGCGCCAGATACACCATATCGGGCTGGGGCTTGCCGATAAACTTGGGCCTTTTGCCCGTTGCGCGCCAAAGCATCTCACAAAACGATCCGCAATCGGGCACGCTTCCGTACCACGTAGGACACACCCAGTCGGGATTGGTTGCGATATAGTCCACGTCGTCACGCAGGATAATGCAAGCGTCCTCGAGCTTCTTAAAGGTCAGCTCCCAATCGTTCGACAGGCAAAGGCAGTCTATCCCGTCACAGAGCTTGTCGGTTATGGGAAGTCCCGCATCGGACAGCTGACGGCGAAAGGACTCCGTGCCAAAGGCATATATCTTTTTGTGATTTTTCTCTTTCAGATATTGGATCGTCGCATCGGTGGACGTTAAAAAATCGCGCTCCGTAGCTTCAATCCCAAGCTTTGAAAGCTTTTCTACGTACTTATCTATACCTTTGGACGAATTGTTTGTCAAAAACAGATATCTTCCGCCGATGCTTCTCACGTGTGCGAGAAAATCAAGCGTTCCGTCAAACAGGTCGTTGTCAAGGTAGATAGTACCGTCCATATCCAGCAAAAACAGCTTTTTTTCTTTCAAAGAAGCCATTTTTACTCCTCGCAGTTCTGCGTTACGACAACGCGGCTGCCGAACACGTCCTCAAGCACAACGTCGCCTACCTTTGCGGGAAGTTTCACTACCGCATTGTTGATAAGCTGCATGCACTCAAACATTTTTTCCTTGGGGATAGTCGTTTCGGTCTTGACCGCAACGACTCCGCCGTTTGAGGTCTTTGCCGTGGTAGTAACTGTTCTCATAGGATTGGTGCATTCGTTTTCGGCGTACATTTTGCCTCTCTTGCAGATATTTCCGCTAACCGAAAGCACGGTCTTGCCCTCAAGTTCGACCGTAAGCTGGCAGCCTCTGGGGCACACGATACAGGTTAATTCTCTTTTTGTCATAGTAATCTCCATTTAACAAATAGTTTTGATGAATTGCGCACACGCGACGCAAACAATTCTGATATGCTGTACGTGCGAAATTCATGAGTGAAAAAGCATAAATTCCCACTTATGTGAGCTTTGCTTTCACTCAATCCTCCAGTCCGAAAATAAGTTCATTTATACCCGAAAGCTTGTCGGCGGTGATCTTTACACACTCCATCTCGCCGGGGGCGAGCTTCTGGTGCTTCTTCTGGTATATAACTGTGTCGCCGCTCTTAACGGTGACCTTTTTATCTCTATAAACGTCGGCTACGCGGAAGTAAACGCTTACGTCCTTCTCTGCGGTGATCCTCTGGGGCACGGTGTAACGGATCTTACCGTCCGCCTTTACGGTGATGTTCACACCGCTATTCTTATTTTCGCCCTTGATATATTCAGCCGCGCCGCGACCTGCTATCTCGGCTTCCTCACTTACGAAGTCAACAAGGTCGTGAACGTGCAGCACGTTACCGCAGGAATAAATTCCCTCAACCTCGGTCTGTCTGTCCTGATCAACTTACGAGCCGTTGGTGATGCGGTCGATAGACACGTCAGCCGACTTTGTAAGCTCGTTTTCGGGGATAAGTCCAACGGACAAAAGCAGCGTGTCGCAAGGAATATACTCTCTCGTTTCGGGGATAGGTCTTCTTCTCTCGTCCACCTTTGCGATAGTAACTCCCTCAACTCTCTCGCGTCCGTGTATCTCAACAACGGTATGAGAAAGGCGAAGCGGAATACCGAAATCGTTTAAGCACTGCTCGATGTTTCTTGCAAGACCGCCCGAATAAGGCATAAGCTCGCAGACTGCGTGAACCTTTGCGCCCTCAAGCGTCATTCTTCTCGCCATGATAAGACCGATATCACCCGATCCGAGAATAACAACGTTTTTACCGGGCATATAACCCTTCATATTGACAAGCTTCTGTGCCATTCCCGCGCTGTAAATACCTGCGGGGCGGTCGCCTGCGATATTGAGCGCGCCCTTTGGTCTTTCGCGGCAGCCCATGGCAAGAATTATCGCCTTTGCCTGTATCTGAAAAATTCCGTCCTCGGTGTTTGTAGCGGTAACGACCTTGTCGGGAGTGATGTCAAGCACCATTGTATTGAGCTTGAAGGGTATCTCAAGCTCTCTTACCTTTTGCTCATATCTCCATGCATACTCGGGTCCCGTCAGCTCCTCGCCGAAGCGGTGCAGTCCAAAGCCGTTGTGTATACACTGACGAAGGATTCCGCCAAGCGCCACGTCGCGCTCGAGGATAAGTATATCGCGTATTCCGTTCTCGTATGCAGCAACCGCCGCGCTCATTCCTGCAGGGCCGCCGCCGATGATTACAAGCTCTTTTGTGATCATTATCTTATCCTCCTTCTATTATTTCGTTCTGCCGTATACCATTACGGACTTGCCGCCCGCCTTGGTCACACTCTCAAACGCTACGTTTCTCTCTTTTGCTATAAGCTCCATTACGTAAGGACCGCAGAAGCCTCCCTGGCAACGTCCCATGCCGCTTCTCGTTCTTCTCTTTACTCCGTCTATATCTCTTGCGGGGGGATTGGAACGGATAGCATCAAGTATCTCGCCCTCGCTGACAGTTTCGCAGCGGCAGATTATACGGCCGTAGCTGGGATCCTTCTTAATTATCTCGTTCTTTTCCTCAAAGCTTGCCTCTCGGAAGTGATGCTTGGGCTCGCGGATGGGATCAAAATCGCTCTTTTCGTTAAGCTCAAGACCGTTGTCCCCGAGAATATCGCGAACGTACTCGGCAATAGCGGGCGCAGAGGACAGTCCGGGAGATTCGATTCCCGCAACGTTGACGAAGTTTTCAACGTTTGAATTGATTATAAAGTCACCCGTTGAGCCAACGGAGCGAAGCCCGCAAAAGCTGGTTATGGACTTAGGGCCAACGGGAACGCCGCCCTCAATGTTCTCACCGCATTCACGGATAACACGCGCCAATCCCTCCGGCGTGGTGCATTTGTCGTCCTTATCTTCCATATCAACTGACGTAGGACCGAGCAAAAGGTTGCCGTCAACCGTGGGTGAAACGAGTATTCCCTTACCCATCTTGGAAGGGGTGCGGAATATAGTGTGCTTTACAATGTTTCCGCACTCGCGGTCAAGCAAAATGTACTCTCCGCGGCGGGGATGAACGTCAAAGGAATCGTCGCCAACCATTTTTGCTATAACATCGGAGTAAGCACCTGCCGCATTTACTACGTATCTTGCGCAAACGGTCTCTCCGCCCTCGCTCTTCAATACGTAATTGCCATCAACTCTGTCAATGCTCTCAACCGCGAACTCCACCAAAAGATCGGCTCCGTTATCCATAGCGTTTCCGATCGAAGCTATACAAAGCTCGTAGGGGCAAACGATAGCACCCGTGGGAGCATACAGCGCACATGTCGCATTGTTTGAAATGTTGGGCTCAAGTGACTTAAGCTCATCTTTTTCAACCAGACGAACACCCTCAACGCCGTTCTTTATTCCTCTTTCCACAAGCGCCTCAACGGTTGATCGGTCCTCGTCGTTAAATCCGATAACAAGCGAGCCGTTTCTCTGATACTTCACGCCAAGCTCGGAGCATACCTTTTCCATCATCTTGGACCCGCGCACGTTTAGAAGAGCCTTAAGGCTACCCTCTTTTGCATCATATCCCGCATGAACTATAGCGGAATTTGCCTTAGTCGCGCCCATGGCAACATCATTTTCCTTCTCTACAACGCAGATATCAAGCTCGTATCTCGAAAGCTCGCGGGCGATCATGCCGCCAACAACGCCGCCGCCGATAACCGCTACGTCATAAATTTTAGTCATCTCAAAGCACCTCTTTTTTTATATTTACGGGAGCGAACAAGCCTAACTTCATCAAGTCGCTCCACACGTTCGCATACATAATAATTATAAACTATATTTGCATAGTTGTCAAGGATTTCATTGCAGGAAATGCATGGTTTTATAAAAATAAATAACCGTATGCAAGCTGTCTTACATACGGTTATTTATCGTCAGGCTCCCGTGGGTTAATCGGTTACCATTCTTAGAAAAAATTACTTCTGCATTCCGTTGAGCGCCTTGGTGAACTGGCTCTTCTTGTGAGCAGCGGCGTTCTTATGGATAATGCCCTTTGCTGCTGCAACGTCGATCTTCTTGGTAGCAGTCTTGTAAGCTGCCTGAGCTGCCTCGAGATCACCGGATGCAACTGCCGCGTTGTACTTCTTGATCTCAGTCTTCATAGCAGACTTGAACATCTTGTTCTGGAGAGTCTTCTTCTCAGTAACCTTAACGCGCTTCTTTGCGGACTTAATGTTCGGCATTTCTTATTCCTCCATTTGAAATTTCACATTTAATGCACGGCTCGCCCTCCGTCTGAGAGGGTACATCGGGCCCCTGCCGCCGCATACCCATATATAATATCACAACTTTTCCCAAATTGCAATAGTTTTTTCAAAATTTTTTACGAAATTTTTGAGCGCATCAATTTGTCGCCGAAATCACCTCGGACAGCGCCTCGAGAACGTCGCTTGCAATAAGCGAATATCTTCCCTTTTTGTCTGCCGCCGCATCTCCCGCACATCCATGCAGATAAGCAGCCACTGCGGCGCGGTAAAGAACTTCGTCCCCACCCGCTCTCGCCAGCAGTGCGCCCATAACGCCCGCAAGCACGTCACCCATACCTGCCGTTGCCATTCCTGCATTTCCGGACGTGTTAATATAGGTATCGTTTCCGTTTGTGATAATGGTGTTGTGATCCTTGAGCAAGCATATCACTCCGCGCTCTGTCGCAAAGCTCTCCGCAGTCAATACCGTATCGCCGAGTATTTTATTTATTCCCTTGCCCGTCAGTCTTGACATTTCGCCGGGGTGAGGCGTGATAACGGTTCTAGCTCGCTGCTCCTCGCTCATGAGCGACCAAAGGCTTTCGTTTTCGGCTATTATATTGAGTGCATCGGCATCTATTATCAGCGGAACGCCGGCGTTTTCAAGCACCGTTTTTACAAGCACCCTTGAAACCTCGCTCTTGCCAAGTCCGCAGCCAAGCACGATACAATCGGCATGAAATATTGACTTTACAAGCCTATGGCTTATCTCTTCTCTATCCTCGCCGCAGCCATACAGAGAAAATACCGCCTCGGGCACGCTTATACCCAGAACGTTGTAGTTCTCTTTTGCCGTAAACACCTCAACTATG
Source organism: Clostridia bacterium (assembly GCA_017414605.1). Next base: position 15,353 of record JAFQLG010000055.1, on the reverse strand, counting down.
CCTGCTCCGCATCTGTAAGCCGCCATAGCCGAGAAATATGCCGCGCCGCACATAGCGGCACCGCCAACACCGTAAGATCCGCAAACGCACAAAACCCTGCCCATATCTCCCTTGTTGGTTCGGTCCGGCATTGGTGAAAACAGCCTATATACGTCTTCTCTGCCTACGTAATTCATAGCTTTTTCCATACTTATTTAGGCTCTACGAAGGTAACGGACTCAATAACTATGTCCTTTGCGGGGAGGGGAAAGTCGGAGCCTGCGCCCCATACCTCGCAGGTGGCGATGGCGTCCACAACGTCCATTCCCGCAAGCACATATCCAAACGCCGCATAGTCCTGGTTAAGATTCTGCGAGCTGTCACCGTATTCGTGAATAATGAAGAACTGCGAGGAAGCAGAATTGTTTGCCTTTTCCTTTTCTTCCTTGGTCGCAGTTGAGGCCGCGCCCACTCTTGCCATAGAGATAACTCCGCGATAGTGTTTAAGGTTGTTTTCAAAGCCGTTGCTTGTAAACTCACCCTTTATGGAGTCGGCTTCCTTGGGTATATAGGAAGTGCTGCCACTAACCTCGGGATCGTAATCGGGGTTGGGAATGTTTCCGCCGCCCTGTATCATAAATCCCTCAATAACGCGGTGGAATATAGTTCCGTCATAAAACTTTTCAGACACCAGCTTTTTGAAGTTCTCAACGGTTATGGGAGCAACGTCATGGCGCAAAAGCACAACGATATCGCCATAATCCTTGACTCTTATAAGCACGTAATCGCTCTGCTGCTCGGAGGGCACGAAATCCTCTGCCTTCATAGAGTCGATCTCTCTTTCAACGTACTTCATGAATATATTCTTTCCGTAAAGTGTTTTTGAGTTTTGGTAGTCGTATCGCGCCTTTCCCGTTGGCTCTTCGTATGAAGAACAAGCTACCAGAGAGAAGCACAAAACGCAAGCCAGAACAACGCTTATTATTGCTGCAATTCTTTTCATTTTGAGTTTCCTTTCAGATTTGATATATACTGATTTATTTTAACATTTACACGTCCGATTGTCAAGCGCATTTGCAAATTAGGATATATTTTGCACGCGCTGCATATTATTGTACGTACAAAGTGTCAATCATACAAAAAAGCAAAGGAGATTTATTTATGGATACCGATTACCGCCGCGCCGCCAACATAACCATAATCGTTATAGGCATAGCCGCGGCACTTTGGCTTGTTCTCAAGTACGCCTTGGGTGCCGTTATGCCCTTTATTCTTGCTGCACTTATCGCAGGAATAGTTGCCTCACCTGCTAAAAAAATAGCCCAAAAAACGCATCTTTCAAAAAAGCTTGTGTCCTTTGTGCTGGTCCTGCTCTTATTCTTTGCCGCAAGTGCCCTGATCTATCTTGTTATCTCGCGGCTTGCATTTGAGCTTTCCAGCCTTGTTGACCGACTTTCAAGCGATCCCGAGCTTATTGAGCGCACAATAAGCGAAATAATTGACAGATTTAACGCCAAAGGCTCAAAATGGGGATTTTTGCAAAGTCTTCTTGATTCCGACACGCTCAAAAATCTCGGGATTGACATCAGAGAAACGATCAGTTCAGCCATATCCAGCATAGCCTCCTCGCTGGCTACGTTCGCCTCGGGCTTTGTTATGAGGGCAATATCGGGTGTTCCCTCTTTTCTCCTCTCCCTTATCGTATTTTTTATCGCCGCATTTTACTTTGCAACGGACGCAGGCACTATCTCGCAGGGACTTGCCTCAATTCTTCCCGAAAAATGGCAAAAAAAGCTGCCCTCCCTAAAGCTTAAGTTGATAAAAACGCTGGTTGGCTATCTCAAGGCTTATCTGCTCATTATGCTTATAACGTTTTTAGAGGTGTTTGTGGGTCTTTCCGTGCTCAGCGTGGATTATGCGTTTATCCTTGCCATGATAATCGCCGTAGTTGATCTTCTCCCCATTCTCGGAACGGGAACCGTTCTCGTTCCCTGGTCCATATTCGCCTTTATATGCTCGGATATTGCCCTGGGCATCGGGCTTTTGGTGCTTTACGGCGTAACTATCGTGGTGCGCCAGATAGTTGAGCCCAAGATAATCGGCAAGGCGGTTGGACTTCATCCTCTCGCCACGCTGGCAAGCGTTTATATAGGCCTTGAGCTTTTAGGCTTTGCGGGAATATTTATAGGGCCTATCGTGGCTATGTTTTTGTTCAGAAAAGAACCTAAGCCATCGGAAGAAAGCGCGGTAATCCGGCATACAAACAAGACGGCGTAAAGTGTAAAAAATGTGCCTCATTGTCAAAATGACATGAGGCACATAAATTATGACATCAATCTTAGTTCATTGAACGCTTTTTGCTTTTGATCAGTTTTATTGTTACTATTATGCTATAGACAACAAGTCCAACGACAAAGGCTGCACCGGCAATGATCCAAACAAGGTTGTTGCTTCCGGTATATGTTTCGACAGAGGTGAAGCTATTGATTCCTTCCCTTATTTCAAACACATTGGTAAGCCCGTCATTTATGCCGCCCTGATTGTTGGGTCGACCGCCTTGACCCAAAGCAGCTCCGTTTCCTGCAGGAATCATCTCGCCTTCCGGCATTTCGGGGCGCTCTCCGCCTTCCGGCATTTGGGGCATATCTCCGTTAGGCACATCGGGTTGCGCTCCTCCAGGAATATTGCCTTCCCCCAAGTTCATTCCACCGGGATCAAGCGCTGCCCCTCTTTGTAACGTTCCATGTTGAACGTCATTTACATAGAGAGTATAATTTCCCGCTTCCAGCTCAGGACTGCTATAGATCAAAATTGAGCAATTGTTTTTCAGCTCGGTATCCAACACCGATTTTTCCGAGCTCTTAAGCATAATTTTTGAGCCTGCAGATTGGGGATTGCTGAAATTGAACACGGCACAGTTCTGCTCTGCCCCCGCAATACTGTCAAGCATATTACCTGTTGCCACTAAGATTCCGCCGTTAATATATATTCCCATATCGGAATCAATGCCCGCGTCACCACTCGTTGAGCAAGCGTATGCCGTAACCTTTCCGCCATTTATAACAAGCCATCCGTTAGAGTCAATGCCGTCTCCTTCTCCCGTTTCACCCGTAACCGTCAGTGTGAGCTCGCCGCCGTTGACCGTGGTAACGGAAACTCCGTCCTCATTTGTGTTTATTCCATCATTGCCCGAACGAATATCAATAATGCCGCCGTTTATCGTTAGGTGCAATTCCGAATCCAAGCCCTCGTTCTCGGCATCTATTGTGAGTTTACCGCTATTATTGGGCTCGCCGCTTACGTTCATCGACATTTTGGAGTAAAACGCGGCATCATACTTATGAAGCTTTTTTGCATCCTCAACTGCGGTTCCGTCCTCATTCAAAACGACGGTTCCCGGCTTGTATATTCGCGCCACGTAAGAGCCGTTGACCGTATTTTCCGTTCCGTCCGCTATAATTACGTTTGCTCCGGCAAAGGAAGTATCAACATCCTTGCTCGCAGTTTCCGTGTCGGTGCTTCCGCACTCGTAAACGCTATAAAAGATAACGGCCGGGGCAACCTCGCACGTAATATCTACACCGTTCAAGATCAAGGTAACGATAGCATTAGGATCGTTTTTTGCATCTTCACCAAGATCAATAGCGATCTGACCTTTAGAAAGCTTACCCTGTATTCTATAAGTGCCTGCCTTCGTAATATGCACAACGGTATGTGCCGCCGCTTCATCAGCCGTATGCGCGTCGTTCTCGTTTCCCTCTCCGTATGTAAAGTCCTTTCCCGACTCGTAATATACGATATCGCTAGCAGAATAAACGTTGCTCCCACTGTCATTGCTTATCGGGTTACCTGCAACGATAATTCCATTATCATTAAGAACGATATCTATTACATTTTCATATACGACAGGGTCGGTCTTGCCTTGCTCCGAAGCACCCGTCTGGTCACAAGCCGCCATACCGCAGATAAGACAAACAACGCTAAAAACAAGAATTATCCTTTTCATATACCCTCCTGATTGTGTTTTTTTATATTGTATCATGCCGCACTAAAGACAGCCTAAAGAAAATACTGATGGTTTTGTGAAATCTGTAAAAAAGGAACCGCACCTTGCGGTTCCTTCAAAATTTATTTCTTCAAAGCACAACTTTGAATCCTATATGCGCTCCTTCTCTTTTGTAAGCAGAGATCTCTCCTCTATGGCTTTCCACAATCGATTTTGCCATAGAAAGTCCAATGCCGTATCCACCCGTAAAAGCTCTTGCTTTATCAGCGCGATAAAAGCGGTCAAACAGGCGACTCAGCTCAAGCTCACCCACTGATTCATATGCGTTTTCTACCGTAAGCACCACCCGTCTGCCGCGGTGGAGCGCAACCTTGATCTCGCCGTCCACGTCGCAATATTTGATTGCGTTATCCATTAAAATCTCAAAAAGACGGGATAAAAGCGCCTCATCTCCAAGGCAGGTGACCTCTTTGTCAACGGTAGCGGTAAGCTTTTTTCCCCTTTCCTTGGCAAGGGGCTCGAATTCGGACAGTTTTTCAAAAACAAGCTCGCCAAACGGAACCTCGACCATATTTATCCTGTGCCCATCCTCATCCATACGTGAAAGCGCGACCAACTGACCTACAAGCTCGGTCATTCTATGTCCTTCTGTTCTGATATCGTCAAGCCACTCATTTTTCCCAAGCTCGGATTCGGCAATATCAATATTGGTAAGTATCAAAGTCAGAGGCGTTTTCAATTCGTGATTGGCGTCTGTGATAAATTGCTTCTGCTTCTCGTAGCTCTCGGCGATCGGTTTGACTGCTTTTTTTGAGAGCAGAAATATGAGAGTCAACACGAGTGCGGCACATCCGACAAGAACAATGCCCGCAATCATTGTGGATTGCATCAATACCGAACGGCTCATACTGCCGTCAACAAAGACAACGCCTCTACCCAATTCTGTATAAAACACCTTGTAGCGATAGTTAGATATCCAGCCGCGTTCGTTTCCGCCATTTATCGCATTTTCCGCATATTCGATCGCCATATTTTCTGTTATAGCGTAGATGGACTCGGTATGTGTTCTTTCCACCTCGCCGTTTTGATCAAAGAACACGGTAAAATGGCGTGTTGAAAATGGTGTTTCGGGGGTTATAAACTCAAAGCTCAGATCATTCTTATGCGGTTCCTTCTCATGCGGAGGCTTTTCTGGGGACGACTCGGGAAATCTGCCGCCGCCCTCCGACACGCGATCCGCAAGCATATCTATATTCTTGTTCATTGATGATACGTTAAGTGCCAAAATAACGCCAAAAACCAAAGCAACGACCGAAAGAACCGCCACCGTACTTATCAAAATAAATCTCTTTTGAAGTGTATAGATCATACGATATCCCCCAACATATATCCGGCATTGCGCACGAATTTAATTGTCACGGGAGCCTCGAGCTCCTTGAGCTTTTTGCGAATGTTAGAAATGTGCACCCATATAACGCTGGTATCCACGTTTGTATCCCAACCCCATATATGAGTAATGAGCTGTTCGGCAGTAACAACGGCATTGGACCCTTGCATAAGCATCTCCATAACTTGAAACTCCTTACCGCTGAGGGCTTGGCTCCTGTTTTCGCACACAAGCTCGTATGTGGAACGGTTGAGAACCAATGCGCCACAGGCGAGCATATCGGGAGTGAAGTTATCTTTTCTGCGGAGCATAGCACGGACGCGGGCAAGAAGTTCACCCGTTGAAAAAGGCTTGGGAAGATAGTCGTCCGCACCTGCATCGAGCCCCTCGATCCTCTGATCGATCTCGGTTCTTGCCGTCAGAAAAAGCGCAGGTGTAGTGATACCCTGGGAGCGGAGCTTGCTCAGCAAGCTGACGCCGTCCATTCCCGGCATCATAACGTCAAGTACAAGTCCGTCATATTCATCTGAGGAAGCAAAATCAAACGCATCATTTCCGTTATCAACGCCATCTGCCGCATAATGATTCATCTCAAATATATGCACAAGACTTTTGAGCAATTTAGGATCGTCCTCTGCAATCAATATTCGCACATCTGCGCCTCCTTTCGCTTTATCTTTTATCAATTATAGCATTTTTTGATGTTTTTTTCAAGGTGACATTATAAAATTGTAGCATACCACGCTAAAGACAAACTAAAGATTTAACCACATACAGAAAAATGCGAGAACATTTGGCGTTCTCGCATTTTTCGTTTTCGATGATTGCGGTACTTACTTTTCAAGAATTTTCATTAAAAGTTTGCAACGTTTCTCCGCCTTTTTCTCAACTCAAAAGCGCTCTGTCGTTTGTAAATTCGGCTCCGCTTGCCTCTGTAAACTTGGCAAGAAGCGCCTCAACGGTGAGCTTTTTCTTTTCCTCGCCCTTGATGTCAAGCACTATCTTACCCGCGTTCATCATTATGATGCGGTTGCCGTGCGCTATGGCATCTCTCATATTGTGGGTGACCATAAGTGCCGTCAGCTTATTGTCGGCAATAAGCTTATCGGTTATCTCAAGCACCTTTGCCGCGGTCTTGGGGTCAAGCGCCGCCGTATGCTCGTCAAGCAGCAAAAGCTTTGGCTTTTTCATTGCCGCCATAAGCAGAGTTATCGCCTGTCTCTGTCCTCCCGAAAGCAGACCCATCTTGGTGGTAAGTCTATCCTCAAGTCCGAGGTCAAGCTGCTTTAATTGCTCGCGGTATTTTTCTCTGTCCTTGCCTCTTATCGCCCATCTTACACCTCTGCTGTGTCCGCGGCTATCGGCAACCGACATATTTTCTTCAACCCACATATCCGATGCGGTTCCCATTCTGGGATCCTGGAACACGCGGCCAATATATTTTGCCCTCTTGTGCTCGGGCATATTGGTCACGTCAACTCCGTCAATGACAACCTCACCCTCGTCAACGGGATATGCTCCAGCTACGATGTTCAGCATAGTGGATTTACCTGCGCCGTTACCGCCGATAACGGTTACGAAATCGCCCTCTTCAAGCGTTAAGGAAAGACCCTCGAAAACCTTTTTTTCGTTTATCGTTCCCTCGTTAAATGTCTTGTGAATATTCTTTATCTCAAGCATCTCGGCGCGCCCCCTTTCTCTTTTTCTTTTTGACAAGGTAGGATTTGATCTTGGGCGTTCCGAGGAATACCGCAACTACTACTGCCGAAAGCATCTTAAGCAGCTCCGTGGGAAGTCCTATAAACACTATAGTCTGGAATACGAACCAATATATGATAGCGCCGCCTACCACAAAGGAAAGTCTTAATGCAAAATTGGTAGTCTTTCTCTGGAAAAGAGCCTCTCCGATTATTACCGCCGCAAGACCCGTTACTATCGCACCGCGTCCGTAATTTATGTCGGATGCTCCCTGCTGCTGAGCCAAGAGCGCACCCGAAAGTGCAACCACTCCGTTTGAAAGCGCAAGACCGAACACCTTTGTAAAGCTTGTGTTTATTCCCTGCGCGCGGCTCATCTCAAGATTACAGCCCGTGCTACGAAGCGACATTCCAAGCTCTGTTCCGAAGAACCAATAAAGAACTGCAATGATCACCGCACAGAATGCCAAAAGCACCGCAAGTGTGGTATATATTTCGCTATCGCTTGACGAGATTATCAGCTTATCGCCGTATTTGAATCTTGACAGCGCGATGTTTGCCTTGCCCCCCATTATCAGAAGGTTCACAGACCACAGCATAAGCTGTGTCAATATTCCCGCAAGTATGGCGGGAATGTCAAGCACCGTGTGCAAAAGTCCCGTAACAAGTCCTGCCGCCATACCCGCAAGCGTAGCGCAAAGCATTGCCATCCAAACGTTTACTCCGTTTGTCACCATTACGGCGCACACCGCCATTCCCGTGCATATAGAACCGTCAACCGTAAGGTCGGCAACGTCCAATATCTTGAACGTGATATATACGCCAATAGCCATAAGTCCCCAAACAAGACCCTGACCAACCGAGCCCGGCAGAGTGCCAAGCCAATTCAACAGCATATCCATTTGATTTCATCCTTTCGCGGCATTAAAGCCTGCCGCATCGTCCTTATTTAACATCTTTGCCTGCAAGACGGGCTCGCAGGCGAAGAAAAAATTATTTCAACTGTAAAATCAGTCCTCAATCGCGACATATCCCGCCGCCTCGAGAGCCTCAACGTCGATTCCGAGCTGCTGGCACTTCTTTGCGTTGTACTTCTTTGCAAATTCAGCGGCGTATTCAATGGGCATCTCTTCGATATTCTTTTCACCCTTGAGTATCTTTATCGCCATCTTTGCAGTTGCTACGCCGAGGTCGTAATAGTCGATAGAGAGCGTTGCAACGCCACAGCCCGAGCAGATGCCCGACTCGCCCGCGATAACGGGAACGTCGCCTATAACACCGTCGATTATCTCGGTGCAGCTTGCCGCCGTGTTATCGGTGGGAATGTAGATAACGTCAGCGTATGCCGCCGCGGCACTTGCAATGCTTCTTACGTCATTGGAATCGGTAAAGGAAAAGGGCTTTATGTCATCAGAGGAAAGACCCAGCTTTACAAGCTGATTCTTTATCTCCTTGACCTGATAGTCGGAGTTGGGCTCGGAGCTGCAGTAAAGCAGCGCAACCTTCTTTGCTTCGGGGAAAAGATCTCTTATCATCTTTGCCTGCTCGTCCAGAGGGGCAAGGTCACTGGTTCCCGAAACGTTAGCTCCGATAAGACCGTCAAAGTTATCAAGCGAAAGCGCTACACCATACTCGGTGATAGAGGTTCCAAGCACGGGAATTGTAGACGTTCCGTTTGCCGCCGCCTGAAGCGCGGGAGTTGCGTTAGCCATAATAAGATCAACCCTTTTGTTTACAAAATTGTTGACTATCGTGGTACAGAGCTCGGGCGAGTTGCTGGCATTTTCGTTGAGAATAACAACGTCATCGCCAAACTCTGCCGTAAGTGTATCAATAAAGCCCTGCGTTGCCGCGTCAAGTGCGGGGTGCTGTACGAGCTGGCAGATACCAACCGTATATTTTCCGTCATCCGTTGTGTTGCACGATGCAAGCGAAAGTGCGGACACCATCATTACAGCAACCATAATAACAGCTAAAAGTCTTTTCATTTTTCAGTTCTCCGTTTCCTTTGTGTCCTTGACAAATCAGAGTTATTTGCCAACTCTAATATTATCAAAATAAATTAGAATAATTATACCACTTATACCCACCGTTGTCAATCTTTTTTGTCGTTTTTATTTGCGTTTTGCGGCTTTTTCCCATATTTTCAAGGCTTGCTTGTAGTGCGCGAAAAATGTCGAATGATTTTTAATGTCACTTGATGTCAATTTGCCTTGATATATCCGCCCGTTTTATCGCGGCGGCACGAAGCGGGGCGCTTTTGGTCGCACGGTTTTATTTGACTTTACGAATACTCACCGATATAATTTATTTAGGGTTTGCAAACACCACAAAATACATACTTAAAAACGAGGTCACAAATGAAAAAAACAAGAAGTTCAAAAGCCATTATGATACTTATCTTATTGCTCATTTTCTCAATGATACTGCCCGCCTGCACCACAACGCAGATAGCCCCCGGCGGCACGGAATCGGGCACGGTTGATGCGGGCAAGCAGGAAGTCGAAAAGCCTACCGAAACCGAGAAGCCCACCGAAACCGAAAAGCCCACCGAAACCGAGAAGCCTACCGAAACCGAAAAGCCTACCGAAACCGAGAAAAAGCCCGAGCCTGAGCCCGAGCCCATTATTCCTCAGCCCTCCCTGCAATACCTTTCTTACGGGAATGGCACCTGCAGCGTTGCAGGCATCGGCACTTACACCGATCAATCGGTCATTATTCCGACCAAGAGCCCCTCGGGAGATATAGTTATTGCTATTGAGCCCAAAGCCTTTTACGAAAACGAAAAAATACGCACAGTTCAGATCCCCTCAACCGTCACGTCAATTGGCGAAATGGCATTTGCCGCCTGCCCAAGCCTTGTATACATAGTTGTTGACAGCACCAACCGCCATTATCGCGATATCAACGGCGTTCTCTATTCTATGGACAGGACTACACTTATAGCTTATCCCGCGGCAAGCCAGTCCTCAACGCTTGAGCTTTCCTCAAAGATAACCACCATTGCCGATATGGCGCTTTACGGATGCTATAATCTCGAAAACATAGTATTTGACGGCTCTCCCTCCGAATGGGAAAGACTGAATATTGGCGCACTTAACTATTCCCTTTTCTCCGCGTCGGTCACCTTTACCGACACGGACAAATGATACAAAAAAGCATCACTTTGCAAAAAGTGATGCTTTTTATTTTACCAGCGATTGAACTCGGAGAGCTCAAGTCCCTCGTTATTTTCAAGCGCCCAATTTATCGCCCAAGTTCCCGGGAATATGAGCAGACTGTTGCCTCTTACGTCCACAACTCTGCGCGTATCTCCCGAAAGTATAAGATTCTTGGGGTCGCATGGACATTTTTCAATATATCTTATCTGATCGTGCGGCAGGTCCATTCTCGAATAGCCTACGCCGTACTCGCTCTGAAGGCGGAACTTGAGAACGTCAAACTGAAGCATACCGACAACGCCGACTATAACGCGCTCCATACCCGCATCGGGCAGGAAGAATATCTGTATAGCGCCCTCCTCGGCTATCTGTTCCATTCCCTTCTGGAACTGCTTACGCTTCATGGAATCTATTTGCTCTATAACGGCAAAATGCTCGGGAGCAAACGTAGGTATTCCACGGAACTCAACCTTCAGCGGCGGCTCGCATATCGTGTCACCAATCGAGAAGATACCGGGGTCAAAAACGCCGATAATATCACCCGCATAAGCCTCGCTTATTATCTCCCTGTCCTGCGCCATCATCTGCTGGGGCTGGGACAGCTTTATCATCTTGTTGGGTCTTACGTGCAGATACTCGCGTCCCTTTTCAAATTTGCCAGAGCATATGCGCATAAACGCGATGCGGTCGCGATGTGCCTTGTTCATATTTGCCTGGATCTTGAAGACAAACGCCGAGAAATGCTCGTCAAAGGGGTCAACGTCGCCCTTTACCGTTTGTCTGACCAACGGAGGTGTCGTCATTTCCAAAAAGCTTTCAAGGAATGGCTCGATTCCGAAGTTGTTGAGCGCAGAGCCGAAAAATACGGGCGACAGCTTTCCACATCTTACCTTTTCAAGATCAAAGTCAAAGCAGGCGCCGTCAAGCAGCTCTACCTGCTCGCAAAGGGTGTCCGCAAGATCGTGGGTAATGAGCTCGTCAAGGCGCTCCCTGTCGGCTATATCACATTCGATCGCGCGCAGTCTTTCTCGTCCGCCATGGAAATTGTCAAAGGTCAGAATGTGCTTTTTCCATCTGTCGTACACACCCTTGAAGGTCTGTCCGCAGGAGATTGGCCAGTTCATAGGATAGGTTCCTATACCGAACTCGCTCTCAAGCTCGTCAAGAAGATCAAAAGGATCCTGCGCCTCGCGGTCAAGCTTGTTTATGAAGGTAAATATCGGAATGTTTCTGCTCGCTACAACGCGGAACAGCTTTCTGGTCTGCGGCTCGATACCCTTTGCCGCGTCAATTACCATTACAACGCTGTCCGCCGCCATAAGCGTACGGTACGTATCCTCCGAGAAGTCCTGGTGTCCGGGGGTATCAAGTATATTTACGCAGTAGCCGTTGTATTCAAACTGCATAACGGACGACGTTACCGAGATTCCTCTCTGCTTTTCAAGCTCCATCCAGTCCGAAACGGCATGCTTGTCGCTCTGCTTACCCTTTACCGAGCCCGCGGTCTGAATCGCGCCGCCGTAAAGCAAAAACTTCTCCGTCAGAGTCGTTTTACCTGCGTCGGGGTGCGAGATTATCGCAAACGTTCGTCTTCTTTCAATTTCTCTCTTTAAGTCTGCCAAAACAGTCTCCTTTTAGCCCAAAATCGCCATATTTTTTATCTATTTTCGGGCAACCGTAATATTATACACTATTTTTTAGCCTTTTTCAATAGTATTTTTCGCTTTTCTTAATTTTTAGCAAAATTACAGAGAGGGCGTATTTTGCGCCCTCAAAAAATATTGCTTTTGATTGTTTTTGTCTTACATAACGGCATCCAGCAAGAGCATTGCGCAAAATCCGCATAAAAAGGCATAGGTTGCATAACAGGTGTCCTTTGTACTATGCGTTTCGGGTATCATTTCTTCGGATATAACGAACAGCATTGCACCACCTGCAAATGCGAGCGCAAACGGCAATATCGCCGAGGCAACGGTTACGGCGAAATACCCGACCAGCGTTCCTATAACCTCCGCCATTCCCGTTATCAAGGCGCAGATAAAGGTCTTTTTTATGCTTATCCCCGCCGAAAGCATGGGCGCGATTATCACCATTCCCTCGGGAATATTGTGTAGCGCAATCCCCAACGCGATTAACAAAGCACCCGATACGTCACCCGAGCCAAAGCCAACTCCCGCGGCAAGCCCCTCGGGCAGATTGTGTATGCCTATCGCCACCACGAAGAGTAACACGCCGCGCGCGTTTACTCCGCTCTGCTTTTCGTCACAAACAAGCTTGTATATATGCGGCACAAGCTTATCGGAAAGCTTTATACAAACGCCTCCGACAAGTATCCCCAACACCGCGATAAGCACACCCCATTCGCCGCCATACTCCATAGCAGGAACGATAAGCCCAAGCACCGCCGCCGCAAGCATTATGCCCGCCGCAAACGATACGATAATATCCGAAAATTTATGTGAAATATTTCTGAAAGCCAACCCGACGAGCGCGCCAAGCACCGTCGCTCCGCCCACGCCGAGCGCCGTCAATATAACTAATTGCATATTCTGTCTTTCCTTAAAATGTATTTTGAGCCCTCGGGCTTTGACCCGAGAGCTCGTTTTGCGCATTCAGCGCTTATTACAGATTATGCAATTTTTCGACTTTTGTCAACGCATGTTACACATCAAAGCGTGCTGCAAATTCGGCTACGTCAATTACGTTGCCCGTAACTCTGGATTCCTCTGCTGCAAATGAGATCATGTGGTTGTCGCAGGATTCGCCTATGTCGCAAACGGAACGGATCTTGTTGCCCTTGAGAAGTTCAGCGAGTGCCGCAATAATTCCCGTATCACCGCCGCCGTGACCACCGAGAATTCCCTCGCTTGTCGACATAGAGTTAACGTCCACTTGTCTGGTCTTTTTCGTCAGGAAGCTGTATACCTCTACCTGATCTCCCTTCATCACGGCTCTTATCTCGCCCTTGGTACCCATAATACGAATGGAGCGTCCGCCCTCGTTAAAGGCGTTCATGGAAAAGTCAACGTATACGTCGTCGCCGAATTTAAGATTCAAGGTCTGGTGGTCCACGACGTTGTTGTCGCACTTGAATACGCACTTGCCAAATTCGGTGGTCCACATAGCCGCCTCAACCTCTTCAACCGTTGGCTTGTTTTTCTTGGTGGCAACGGGGCCGAACCAAGCCGCGCCCTCCTCAACATAGAGTCTGTATGCGTTGTAAGGACAGTCCTTTACGGGACAACCCTCAATGCAACGCTCGGGCGATCCCTCGGGCGCATTCTCGCGTCTGAAATAGGAAAGGCTTCCAAAGCTATGAACCGCGGTACACTTCTCTCCGGTAAGCCAGGCGAGTATATCCATGTCGTGACAGCACTTTTGCAATATCATGACCGAACTTCTGTCGCTGTTCGCCCAATTTCCGCGCACAAAGCTGTGCGTCTGGTGAACGTCACCAACGCCCTCAATGTAATGAATAGTCATTATTTTGCCGATCTCACCCGAATCTATAACGTCCTTGAGCGCATTATAGAACTTGGTAAAGCGGAGAACGTGACAAACGAGCACGAAAACTCCCTTTTCCTCTGCGGCTCTTTGTATCTCGCGGCACTCACGGGGCGTGGGCGCAACGGGCTTTTCCAGCATAAGATTGTAGCCCTTTTCTATTGCCGCCATTGCGGGACCGTAATGGTCGCGGTCCATGGTCGCGATAAGTGCAACGTCCGCCATTTTTTCCATTGCCAAAAGCGGCTCCCAGCTCTCAAAGCACATCTCGTCGGGAAGAGCATACTTTTCCTTCATATAATTGCGGCGATCCTCCACAGGCTCTGCAACTGCCACTATTTCAAACTGACCGGGAAAATCCTTTGCCATAATATCGGTGTAGATTTTTCCCCTCTGTCCGCACCCGATAACTATAACCTTTTTTGCTGCCATAATAAATCTCCTTTAGTAGGCGTGTAGTTATTGACTTTTCTGTATTTCTATGATACAATGATTTTGCACACGTTTCAAGCGATTATTTTATTATTGACGTGTAGTTTTTAACTGTGTTGGAGTTTTTATGAAGAGCGTAGCATACCATTCCTTTGCCGACTATATAAACAAGGACGGTATTTCAAAATGCAGCGCGGAGCGACTTGATATGCCTCTTGCCGTTAACTGCGCGGGATACAGCGACATAAGTCACGCCTTTGTAACGCACAACGTGCGCGGCAGACTTGACTACTATCTTATATACGTAAGATGCGGAGATCTCACTATTTTTGACGGCGATTGCGGCATCACAGCAACCGAAGGAAGCGTGGTTTTTCTGCCCGCCCGCAAGCCCTATAAGTACTCGTCCGCAGGCGAACAACGGCTTGGCTATTTCTGGGTGCATTTTTCGGGCAGCGAGGTGTGTTCTCGACTTTTGGAGTACAAATTTGAGTTCTTCCCCGCCGTTCACCACGCGCGCGAAGATAACCACATTCCGCAAAGGTTTCAGAGTATTTTTGATGCCTACGTCCGAGGCGACGACCTGCGCGATCGAGAGCTGTCTGCCCTGCTTGACCGCCTGTTGATAACAGTTTCGCGCTCCATAAATCGCGCGGGTGCGAGCGCAGGCGTGCTTTCAAAATCGATAAAGCATCTGTCCGAGCATTATGACACCGACCTCAAAATTCCCGAGCTTGCAAAAATGGAGCACCTGAGCGTTTCAAGATACAATTTTTTATTCAAAAAGCAGCTCGGCGTATCGCCAAAGCAACATATCCTCAGCCTGCGCATGTCAAGCGCGGCGGATCTTCTTCTCTCCACCGATCTGGCGATCAAGGAGATAGCCGAAATGTGCGGCTATTCCGACGCACAGTTCTTCGCCAAGACCTTTAAGGCGTATTTCGCCAAGACTCCGACGGAATATAGGGGTAGAAGATAATAAAAAAAGGCTTTGAACCGTTGAGTTCAAAGTCTTTTTTTGTTTTGATTCTTGCCTCATAGTCAAATAAATACAAAAACAACCGCCTCCATAAGCATTGGAAGTTTTTGAAGTGGGCGAGGGGGTGCAGGGGGAGAGGGCGAAACCTTTTTCCAAAAAGGTTTTGCCTCTCCCCCTGCAATCGTCACTCTAATCAATCCTTAACGGT
>JAFQLG010000004.1 GCA_017414605.1 Clostridia bacterium | reverse complement strand
CGACATAAGCATTTTCAGATATACCTCGCCACGGCAGCTCACCGTGCCCTCAGCGCAGGTCACTTCACTGATCAGCGCACGCCCGTCCGCCGAAATAACGCGCACCTCACCGCTCTGGTTGTCGATTATCATCTCGTCTGCAAGGCGGATCATATCCGAGGATGCGAAAACGGTTCGCGAAAGCGGACTTACGCAGGTCAAAACCTCATTTTCGCCCGAAGCGCCCTCAAAGCCGCGACTTGTGGCAACATCACCGAAAATGCGGGATATAGACTTCAGCCTGCATTTAACGTTGATCTTTCTGGGCGATGTAACTCTACCGCTTACGAGGTCACACAAAACCGTTGCATTGCCTGTAATGTTGCTGACTTGCCAATCCGCGCCACGCTCTATAGGTACCTCTATCTTATATTCATCGGTAAGCGGCGCGCAATATATCTCGTTGTCACTTCCCGTGTAGTAAACGAAATAGTCTATATTGCCCGCAAACTCCGCTCTGCTATCGCCAAGATATTTGGAGGGCGGAAGCACGTTTGCTGAAATTTTAAGCAGTCTTTTTATCTCGGGTTGATAATCGGGCAGAGTAAAATCCCCCGAAAGCTCTGTCATATTCACCTTTTCACATATCGGTATCTGCGCATATTGATTTGCATTGACCAGACTGTAATTTTCCATTACATATTCCTCCGACTTTAATTGATTTTTCACTAAATGATATGAGGAGGACGCATCATTTATTACCGACATCAAAATTTTAGCCTCCAAATCACCAACATATAAGGAGATATTTATGATAGTTTACAAGGAGTATAACCGCGCCCGCGCAGTTGCATACGCAAGGAAGTGGGCGCTTTCGCGCAATCCTTTGTTCGTCAATTTTGCGGGCAGAGGCGGAGATTGCACCAATTTCATATCTCAATGTATTTATGCAGGCTCATGCCAAATGAATTTTACAACAGATTTTGGCTGGTACTACATAACAGAGCTTGACCGCGCGCCCGCCTGGAGCAGCGTTGAGTTTTTTTACGATTTTATGACGGGAGCCCCCACCTTCACCGCGGTAAACGGCGGTATCGGCCCTTACGGCATGGAGGTTGACAGTACGCGCGCGGTTGAAGGCGACGTGGTCCAGCTTGCAGACGAGAGCGGCGACTTTTATCACACTCTTATCATCTCGGGCTTTTCCGAGGGTCAGACCCTGGTCTGCGCCCACACAAACGATGCGCTTGACAAGCCGCTCTCCTCCTACAATTTTTCTTCTCTGCGCTATATTCACATCGAGGGAGTAAGGCTTGAGGTTGAGGACGAGGGCTGCTTTACCGATCTTTTGGAGGGCATATCGCTGGGTATCGAGCAACAACGCTAAAATATTGCCGCACTCTTATTGACAAATTTTTATCTGTATGCTAAAATTAGTTTATATACGTAGCTATAAAGGATGTGTAAATAATGGACAAACTTAAATTCAAACGAAACCTACACATATCGCTTATTATTTTTCTGGGGCTGGCTCTGGCTATAACCTATTTTTTCCTGTTTTTCGGCTGGGATACGATAGAAAATATGCTCTCAACCGTGGTTGGAGTTCTCAGACCTATAATCGTTGGCGCGGTTATAGCATACCTCTTGAAATCCACCTGCAACGGATATGAGGGGCTACTGGCAAAAAGCCTTGTAAAATCAAAAAAGCGCAGTGAATTCAAGTCGAGAGAGCTTGCAAACGTCATTGCAGTTATTTTGACCTACATCACCTGGTTTCTCATCTTCTCGGCGCTTATCTGGATAGTTGTTCCACAGATAGTTGACAGCGTGTCAAAGTTTATTCACGACCTTATAGAATTCGCGCCCGGATACATTGAAACTCTGGCCGTCTGGCTCGCAAAGTTCAAGGAGCAGAACCCCGATCTCGCCCCCTATATAGACTCCGCATGGACTGCGCTGCTCAGCTGGCTTGAGAGCGATCTCGTTCCTATGCTCCCCGAGATAGGAGGCTCTTTGGTGCTTGGAATAGTGGACGTTGTCGGATTTATCGTGGATTTCGCAATAGGTCTTGTAATTTCCGTATTCATGCTCGCAGGCAGGCGCAAATTTGCTACCAAGTCAAAGCTTTTGGTTTACGGAATATTCAAGGAAAGTCATGCCAAGGCTATCATCTCGGAATTTCGCTTTGCAGACAGAATGTTCAGCGGATTTTTGGAAGGTAAGATAATAGACTCCGCAATCGTAGGAATAATCTATTATATCGTGCTTGAGCTTATGGGCATCAAGTATGCCGGATTACTTGCAGTAATCTGCGGCGTTACAAACATCGTTCCCTTCTTTGGTCCCTTCCTCGGAGCAGTTCCCTCGGGAATAATTATTCTCATGGCTCACTCGGATGACCCCATAAAGCTGCTCTATTTCATCATCTTCGTATGCATAGTTCAGTTCCTGGACGGTAACATTCTTGACCCCCACATCGTTGGCGGAAACATCAAGATCTCGCCCTTCTGCGTTATATTCGCAGTTCTCTTCTTTGGAGGCCTTTGGGGCTTTGCAGGAATGCTGCTGGGTGTTCCGATCTTTGCAATAATTTACGATATCGTTAAGCGAGTTATGAAATACAGATTCAAGAAGATTGGCAAATACGATATGATGAAGGAGCATCTTGACAGTCTTAAGGATCCCGCACAAGGCAAGGACCAGCCCGAAGATAAACAGCAAAACGAAAACGAGCTGGACACAACAGCTATTAACAGCGACTCTGAAGCTGAATAAATCAAAAAAGCATCCTCCGCAAAGTAGGATGCTTTTTATATATAATCAACTATTTTGTAACCCTTGCGCCGAATGCCTTCAACAAGTCTTCTACCCGTTACTTTCTCAACCTTTTTGTTAAGGTTATATACGTGTATGGCAACGTCGCCTACCGTTACGTCCTTATGCAAAAGGCACTTGTCCACTATTTCCTCTGCGCGAACGATATCTTTCCCATAAACGAGCTTCACTATATCGTACTCGCTCTTGGTCAGTCTTACCTTATATCCGATAACGATTATGCTCTGCTCGCCCTCGCAAAACTTAAGAAACTCACTTTTTTCCCAAAGATGCTCGGCATAGCGAACGGAGCATGATTCTTCATTTAGGTACATATCTTGGTTCCCTTTCATAATAATAGTGTTCATCATAGCCACGAACTTTGTCGCAGCCTTGCTGCGAGGAGTTCCGAGTATGTGAGGTGTGGTTAGCAAAAAGCAGTATATGCGGCGAGCCGGAGACTCTGAACTCACACGTGAGGCAAAATACTTTTTTCTCAAGATTTATCCTCGCCTCACGTGAATCGAAGCAATGCTTCGAGGTTGTTCGAGTCTGTGAGGTGAGGTTAGCAAAAAGCAGTATATGCGGCGAGCCGGAGACTCTGAACTCACACGTGAGGCAAAATACTTTTTTCTCAAGATTTATCCTCGCCT
>JAFQLG010000054.1 GCA_017414605.1 Clostridia bacterium | reverse complement strand
ACGAGGGCAGAAGCTACATAAAGGCAAAGATACGTCTTTATAACCGCACGCCCGAGGCAAAGACTTTTATGTGGTGGGCAAATATGGCTTATCCCGCAAACAAAAACGTTAAAACCGTTTTCCCGCCAGACGTTGAGTGGGTTAACGACCACGACAGGCGCGCAGTTCTGTCCTGGCCTGTTGCAAAGGGAGTGTATCACACGGCTCGCCCCTTTAATTACGGAGAGGGAACGGACCTTTCGCTTTGCGACTCGGTAAAGGTCCCATCGTCCTTCCTTGTTTCGCAGGGACAGTCCGACATGGATTTCGTTTCGGGATACGATATGGCAAAGGATACGGGATTTGTAACGGTTGCAAATCATCATATCTCTCCCGGCAAAAAGATGTGGCATTGGGGCGTTGGTGATTTCGGAGATATGTGGTGCTCCAATCTGACGGACGAGAACGGACCCTATATCGAGCTTATGACGGGTGTTTATACCGATAATCAGCCCGATTTTACCTGGATAGCGCCTTATGAAACAAAGGAATTTGAGCAATATTGGTATCCCGTGCGCGAGATCGGCGAGGTTAAGAACGCCACCATTGATGCCGCGCTCAATCTTGAAAAGAGAGATGACAGCATATACGTTGGTGTCAACGTAACGGGCGTATTCAAGGATGCCGTTGTGAAAATAGAAGCTTGCGGCAGGGAGCTCTATAAAAAGATAGTTGACCTTGAACCTACGTCGGCTTATCACGTGTCTATCCCGCTTGATGACGTGGATTTCAACGAGGTAAAGGCAAGCGTAGTTTCTAACAAGGGTAAGGTGCTTGTCAGCTACAAGCCCTACGTCAGAGGACAGAAGAAGCCTATTGATCCAAGAAAACCCGTTTTGCGCCCATGCGAGATCGAAAATATGGAGGAGCTTTACATAAACGCGCTCCACCTTGAGCAATACAAGCAGCACAATTACGACGCCAAGGAGTATTACCTTGAGGGTATCCGGCGCGATAGCGGCGACAGCCGATTCAATACGGCGCTCTCTCGCTTGGCACTGCGTGACGGCGAGTACGAAAAGTGCGTGGAGTATGCAAACCGTGCGATAGCTCGCCTGACCTTGCGCAATATGCATCCAACGGATACCGAGGCACTTTATAACAAGGGCTTGGCTCTCAAATATCTTGAAAGATATGATGAGGCTTACGATACGCTTTGGCGTGCCGCCTGGAATTACAGTCATCGCTCTGCGGCGTACTTTGCTTTGGCAGAGATAGACTGCATCCGCGGCGAATACGCCGATGCGCTTGAAAAGCTGGAGGTTTCTTTGGGCCTCAATCAAGGACACACCAAGGCGCGCAATCTGCGCGCGGCAATTCTTCGCGTTGATGGTTGCGAGAGCGCATGCGATGTTGCACAGAGCAATGCGGCGTTTGATATGCTTGATCCTTTTGCCGCTTGCGAGCTTGGTTTCCACAAGGATAACAGCGACGGCTTGAAACAGTTTTTCGCAAAGAATGAGAACGCGCTTACCGTCTTGTCGGACTATATGAGCGCGGGGCTGTATAGATCGGCTCTTGAACTGTGCGATAAGCTTTGCGGCAGAGAAAGCCCTATGATCGAATATTATAGAGCATATATCAAGGCGAAACTGGGTCTTGACTTTTGTGAGGAGCTGGCTCTTGCCGAATCGCTTGACACACCCTATTGCTTCCCCTATACCGGGTGGGATATGATAGTGCTGGAATGGGCAGTAAAGCAGGGCAACTATGCCGATGCTAATTATTATCTCGGCTGTATCTATTACGATAGAAAAAGATATGCCGATGCATGTGCCGCGTGGGAGTGTTGCGTGGCTCTGGACTGCAAGAATGGCGCGGCATGGCGCAATCTTTCGCTCTATTATTTCGACAAGGCGAGAGATGCCGCAAAGGCAAAGGCTGCTATGGAAAAAGCGCTTGAATTCAAGCGCGACGACCCCAGAGTTTTGTTTGAATATCAGCAGCTGCTCAAGAATATGAATTTCGCTCCCGCGGAGCGCTTGGCAGTATATGAAAAATATGCGGATCTGCTCGCGATGCGCGACGACTGCTATCTCGATAAGGTATTCATTACAACACAGGTGGGCGATTACAAGGCTGCTATCGATATGGCGGCGGCAAAGCGTTTCCATATTTACGAGGGCGGCGAGGGCAAGCTTACCAAGCTCCACGCGTGGATGCACGTGCTTTACGGCTGCGCGCTCGTTCAAAATGGAGAGATCAGTGAGGCAAAGCGCGTTCTTGAAAACGGAGTGAATATGCCAAAATCTTATGGAGAAGCAAAGACGTTCTTCAATCAGGAAGCCCATATTTATTACTATATCGGTCTTATCGAGGAGCGCCTTGGCAATACTGATGCGGCACGCGAGGCATATGAAAAGGCGGCGGAATACAAGGCGGCCGTTTCTCCCATATCCTTGTGGAGAGCTTTGGCACTCTATAAGCTTGGCGACATAGCAGAGGCGCATCGCGTGCTTGACGAGATGATAGTCGTAGCTGAGAACAGGCTCAAAAATTGCGATATGAGGACCTATTATGGCGTTGGCTCGCCCTCGCCCATGCCATTTGAGTATGACATCGTTAAGCAAAACACAGCCGAGGGCTCGATCCTCAAGGCCTTCGCGCTTTTGGGATACGGTAAAAAGGACGAGGCGGAGAAGTGTATGTCGACCGTACGAGAGCTTGAGCCATATAACTTTGACCTCTACGTTTTTGATAATCAAAAGAACACGATTTGATCGTGTGATAAATGCGAACGGCATCCTTTTTGGGTGCCGTTTTTCATGCAAAAATAAATGTGAATATTTTTCATTTTTCTATTGACAAAAAGGGCGCTGAGGCATATAATAACAAGGTGCGATTTTGGGAGCTTGCTCCCTTTGATATATTAGGAGACTTTATTATGGATAACATTCAGATACTTTTAAGCATTTCAATATGCGCACTTTCGGGACTTTTAATGTCGCGCGTGTGTAAGCTTCTAAAGCTTCCCGCAGTAACGGGATATCTCATTGCGGGAATTCTTGTGGGCAGCTTTTGTCTTGGCAGAGTGGAGCTTGGCGGCTATCATCTGGGCTTTGGCGCGTCGGATTTTTCTGACATTGCCGTATTGTCAATAGTCAGCGAGATAGCACTCGGCTTTATTGCCTTTTCGATTGGAAGCGAGTTCCGTCTGTCCGAGCTTAAAAAGACGGGTAAGCAGGCAACTATTATCGGTATAGCTCAGGCTTTGGTAACAAGCCTTGTGTGTGTGGTTGTGCTTATTGGATTGCATTACGTGCTCATCGCGGCAACGGGTGTGGATTATCTTCCCATTCCCGCGGTGCTCATTCTCTCGGCAATAGCAACGGCAACCGCGCCCGCGGCAACGCTTATGGTCGTTCGTCAGTACAAGGCGCGCGGACCTCTTACCAATCTTCTTTTGCCCATAGTTGCGCTTGACGACGCGGTAGGACTTGTGACTTTCGCTATACTTTTTGGCGCGGCAAAGGCGGTGCAGGGAGGCAATATCGATCCTGTATCTATCATTGTTGAGCCAATGATAGAAATTGTAGCTTCCTTGATACTCGGCGCTCTTTTGGGATTTGTTCTTTCCAAGCTTGAAAAGATGTTCCACTCTAACAGTAACCGTTTAAGCCTTGTTATCGCTTTCGTTTTTGCAACCGTTGCGCTTACGCAGCTCAAAAACATACATATCGGAGAGGTGCATATTGGATTTTCCTCGCTTCTTACCTGCATGATGTGCGGAACGATATTCTGCAACGTGTGCGAATGCTCGGACGAGATGATGTCCAGAGCGGATAGCTGGACAAAGCCGCTTCTTATCGTTTTCTTTGTTGTGAGCGGTGCAGAGCTTGACCTCAACGTATTCAAGGAGCCTGTTTTTGTGCTTGTTGGAGTTGTGTATATCATTGCGCGCTGTATCGGTAAATATTTCGGTGCAATGTCCTCCGCAAAGGTAACAAAATGCAGCCCTGATATTGTCAAATACCTTGGCATAACGCTTTTCCCGCAGGCAGGAGTAGCGCTTGGCATGGTCAGTACGGTAAGCGCGGACGGAGTTATCTCGTCATCCGTTGCTTCAACTGTGCGCTTTGTTATCCTCTTTGCCGTTCTCATATACGAGATATTCGGCCCCGTTGCTACCAAGTGGGCGCTGACGCGTGCAGGCGATATAACCGAGAAGCCTGCCGATTCCAGCCGCCGCCGCTTGAATCTGCCGCAGTTTGACAGACACGCAAAGCATCATTAAAATTTAATATGAGTGAATAAAGCAGCCATTGTGTGAGCATAATCCTTTTGTTAATAAAAGAAAGGATGGTTCATACAATGGCTTTTTCTAAAAAATTACTTATCTGCACCATAGTTATACTCGCAATTTCACTTGTGGCAGGCTTTTTGCCCATTCATGGAGAAAGCGAGATATACGATACCGTGGTGCGACTTCACGTTGTGGCAAACTCGGACACCGATGCCGACCAGGCGCTCAAATTAAAGGTGCGCGATGCGGTCATCGCAACCGTTACTCCTTCTGTGGAGGGTTGCAAGTCGCAAAGTGAGGCTATCGCGGCGATAGGCGGGATAATGGACGATATAGGTGAGGCGGCTCAAAAGGTCGTTCGCGAAGAAGGGTATGATTACAGCATAAAGGTAACCGTTGGCGAGGAGTATTACCCCACAAAGACCTATGAAAGCTGTGCATTTCCCGAGGGAACTTACGTGTCGCTGCGTGTTCTTATAGGAGATGCCGAGGGGCAGAATTGGTGGTGCTGTCTGTTTCCTCCGCTTTGTCTTTCCGCCGCGGGTGCCGATGACGAAAAAGATAACGAAGACGCCTTTATATCAGTTGGACTTACGGGTGACCAATATAAGATAATAACCGAGAGCGATTCACCCAAATACCGCGCGCGCTTTAAGATACTTGAGGTGTTCGAGCGCTGGTTTGGAAAAGGAAATTAAACGGTGGCGGAATGTGCGGCGCACATTCCGCTTTT
>JAFQLG010000053.1 GCA_017414605.1 Clostridia bacterium | reverse complement strand
ATACAGGAATGTTACGAACACATTAAGCCTATCGGAGTGAAAGCCCCGATTTTGGTTAGTCAGAAAGGGCACGGGGCCATCCGCGCGCACGGGGAAACCGCCATAGTGCAGTCCGCCGTATGCACCGATGTCCACAACGTCCGCATACATATCCGTTCCGCAGCCCTCAACCGCAAGCGCACCAACGTTTGCCTGCGCGGTCTTGGCAATTCCGCGGTTATTTTCAAGGTTATCTCTCTTTGAAGCGGGGTGAACGTCCGAGCGGCAGCTCTTGAGCGCAACGTTTGCAAAAACGTCTATGTAGATACAGCCGGGACCCGTAATATCCGCAACGCGAGGAAGGTCGCGCTTTGCATATTCAAGACCCAATATAGAGCAAAGTCTGTATCCCTGACCGCCGCGCCAGATGCTTCCCTTTACGGGCGCTCCGGGCACGCTCTGGAACATCTCAGCGGGGTCAAAGCCCTCGCTCGCCTCGTAAGCATCAAGATAGTTATCATGCACGTTTAGGAAATATCCCTTTGACAAGCTCTGCGCATAGTCCCTCGCCTCGCGGAACTCCTCTTCCGTTCCGCGCTCCGCATTTACGGGCAAACGAATGGGATAGCCTGCATCAAAGCCATCTCTGTTCCAGCCCGTGTTGCAGATAGCAACGCGGTCAAAGCCGCGCTCCTTTGCGGTATCAAACACCTCGGCAGCCGTCCAGTTATTAGGCATTCCCTCGGTTTCATTCCAATTTGCGCGCGCAACGTAAAGACTCCAGGTCTTGTCCACTCCCTCGGGGCGCTGCTTGAAGTATACGTTGTGCTTCCAGAAGACAGTTCCGGGCAGCTCGGCGACAACGGGGCGCTCCTCTGCCTTCTGTTTAAGTGTCTTAAAGCGGCCGGAAGCGATACGAAGCTCGCGGCAACGGCGCGCGAGGTCGCAGAAATCCGCGCCCGCCTCAAACAGCATATAGCGCATCTGACGGGGCTCGTTTTCCATGCTGTCAAATATCTGGCGGCATCTCGCGGTCACGGTGCCTGCTCGGTCAATATTATAGCTTACGCCGTAGTCGCGGGAAACGTCCTCGCACCAAAGTCCGAGGCCTCCGCGCTCGGTAAACAAGCCGTGAACGGGCAGCGACCAAGTTGCGCAAGGCTCAAAGGAACGGCTGAAAATGTCGTTTCTCGGGAAATCAAAGCGCATACCGTAATCTATCGGGAGATAGAGCTGCGCCTTCTCCTGCGTTGAAGCCTTCATAAATCCCTGCGCGATAAGCAGCTGAAGATTGCAATTTCCAATGTTTTCAACGGGGGAAATATCAATTATCAGGTCCTCTCCCTCAAGGCTCAACGAAACGCTTACCTTGAAATCGGGAGTGTAACGGGGGTCGGGACGGCAATACGTGTTGCCGGGGAAACGGGCGTTGAACACAAAGCCCGAAAAATCAATAGTTATCTTGTTGTCCTCTACCTTTACCGCCTTGTTCGCGATATGCACGGGCGTAATGGTCACAGTTCCCGTCCATGCGAACAGAAAAGGCGAGTTGTCGCGATAATACTGCGTTGCGTTTCCGTATTCGAGGGTTCCAAGGTCCTCGCTCAAGCGCAAAAAGGCGCTTCCGTTTTTAAGCTCATACATTTTGATAGTCCTCCGATGCTTGTGGGGTTAAAATTCAAAGAAAACGGGCAATCCGTTTCTATATTCGGGATAACACTCTCCCTCGATAAGAGGAAGCAGATAATTGAGGCACTCGTCCGTTACGTTATTGCCTCTTTCATTGATATAGTGCTTGGGCACGAACTTTGTGCGGTTTGCGATGAGGTCTATATCCATATGTCCGAACACCGAGGAATAGCTCTCGCCCGCGTCGCTGTCGCGCAGAATTACCATCATCTCGCGCGATACTCCCTGCTCCGCCGCGCTGACCGCCGCCTGACCTACGCCAAACGATTCCTCAATATCGCGCAGGGACGCGATGTGAGAAGCGCATCTCTGGGGGAGATTGAGCTCTATGGAGCGCACCTTTGTACCAAGCTCCGCCTTTACCGCAAGCTCAAGCGCCTTACCCGTTCCTGCAAGATATTTATGCCCGAATGCGTCAACGGCGCCGCCCTGCGTGGATTCACCCACAAAGCGACCGTCCGCAAACTGCAATCCCTCCGAAACGGCAACCACTATATTGGGCTTGTTATCAAGCGCCGCGCGCACGTCAGCGAAGAATTCCTGCATATCAAAGGCTCTTTCGGGAAGATACACAAGATCGGGAGCAGGCAATCCGCACACTCTTCCAAGCGCTGACGAAGCAGTCAGCCAGCCTGCGTCTCTGCCCATTATCTCAACGATGGTCACCGCCTTTACGGTATAGACCGCGGTGTCGCGCAAGATCTCTTGCATCACAACGGAAATGTACTTTGCCGCCGATCCAAAGCCGGGGGTATGGTCGGTGCCGAGAAGGTCGTTATCAACGGTTTTGGGAACGCCGATTATGCGCACCTCGTAGCCACACTCGCCCGTATATTTGGAGAGCTTGGCAACGGTGTCCATGGAATCGTTTCCGCCGATATAAAAGAAATATCTGATATCGTATTTTTTGAACTGCTCGATTATCTTTTCAAAGGTTTCCTCATAATCGGGCGCGTTCTCCTTTGGCAGCTTGCGCCTGCAGCTGCCCAGCGCCGCCGCGGGAGTGCGCTTGAGCGCCTCGTAGTCCGCGTCGCTTGTAAAATAATCGTTAAGGCAGATAACGGTGTCGCCAAGGAGGCCGTCTATTCCGTTTTTCATGCCGTATATCCTATTGATGTTCTCACTCCGCATAGCGCCCTTGATAACGCCTGCGAGCGTTGCGTTGATAGCCGCGGTCGGTCCGCCGGACTGACCCACTATCGCATTGCCTCTAAGTCCTCTCATTTTGCTCTCCCTTTTATGCGCTTTTCTTTTCCGATGCCTTTTTCAGCATTGAATTTATAGGGCGGAACATTGCCGTTACCGCAATTATTCCAATGGCTATTCCCGCCGCAAGCAAAAGCGCGGTCTCGCCGTAATAATAAAACATTTCCATATTGGAATTTACAAGTCCCAGCATGGTGTAATAAAGTCTTGCGCCGGGAACGAGCGGCAATATGCCCATGATTATCATAAAGGTTGCGGGTATCTTCAAAATGCGCGCCATAACATATGCATAAAAGGACGTCATAAAGGAGCCGAATATCGCCGATACCAAAAGCCCCCAGCCGCAAAGAAGCCCCACCTCGTATGCTACACAGCAGATAACAGCGGATACCATTCCCCACACCATATGCTTTCTATGCACTCCAAACATCAGTCCGTACCCACCGACACCTATACAGGTTGCCACTATCAAAACTAAAACGCGGTAAAATTCATTCATACGAGAATTCCTCCTACCAAAAGTATTGCAACTGCATAGCCCGCGGCTATCGCAACGGCATCTATTATAGCCGAGCAAAGTCTGAACACGCCCGACATAATGTCGCCGCCCAGCATATCACGAAAGGCGTTTGTCATGGCAACGCCCGGGATAACGTTCATTATGTTACCTATCATTATCTTGTCGGCATGGCATATCGGGATAAAATGACCAACAATAGACGCCAGGATTCCGCCGATAAAGCAGATGATGAATTTTGAAACGATGCTTGTCGTTTTAGTCCTTGCAAGCCCTCTTGCTATAAGACCCAGCAAGAGCGCGATGATACCCGAAAGCGCACCGTCCAAAAACAGTCCGCCAACGAGCTGCCAGGTGACCCCTGCAGAAAAATCGCCGAAAAATACGGCAAAGCCCAAGGAGGTCAGCGCGCTTCCTATTACGTATCTCGTAAGGCTCACGCTGCTGTCAATGAGTATCTTATCTATCCTTTTCTCGCATTCCGCCCTTGTCGGCGTCTGCTCGCATATCTTGCGCGAAAGGTCGTTAAAGGCGGCAAGCCTGCCGAGGTTGTTAGTTCCGTAATCGGTTATTCGCCTCGTGGACGTTATGCTCTGCCCCTCAAACTCGGCGGTAACGATAATGGTCATAAGTATCGCCACAACGTCAACGGTAGCTGCTCCGTATGCATAGCATATACGGCTCACCGTTTCCTCCGCGCGACTTATCTCGCCGCCGCATTTCAATATATTTTCGCCCAGCTCAAGCGCGATAAACACCGCGTCCTCGGGCGATACCGCAGGGGCTTGTCTGCCCTGCGGCAAAACCGCTTCATTTTGCTTTTCCAAAACTCTCAAAGCTCCTATATCAAAGTGAAAGTGCCTCTTGCTCCTCGCCTGCCTCGTTCTTTCTCTCTGCGGCGTGGCCCGTGCTTGCGCTATACGTGGTAACGTCAAGATATACCTCTCCGTCTATCTGCAATGCAGCGGGAGAATCAAACTCAACGAACACCTCGTCACCCTCGATTATCTCAACTATTTTTTTGCACTTTACGTGGCTACCCTTGCCAAGTCCCGCAAAAAGCGTTAGCGCCTTGGTGCGCGTGCCACCGTGCATTACCATAACGCTGAGCTTGCCGCTTGAGCGCTCCTGCGTTGGAGCTATCATAAGTCCGCCGCCGTAATATTTTCCCTTCATCGTGGATACCGCCCATATATCGTTGTACTCATACGTAACGCCGTCAACGGTGACTTTTCCGTTGGGCCTTTTATAGGTAAGCATGAGCAGCTTTAAGGCAACCGTTGTATAATTAGCCTTTTTCTTGGGGTTCTTTTTCTTGAATTCCTCAACGCCGCGGCACACCTCGCCGTCAAGACCGAAGCCCACGCCGTTTATAAACTTACGCTTGATCTCGCCGTTTATCTCGCTCTCGGGAAGGTTTGAAAGAAACTCTCTTATATCAACGAGATGAGAGTTGTTCTTTTGACCGATGTCGTTGAGAAAATCATTTCCCGTACCCGAGCGGATAACGTAAAGCGGGCAAGGAAATTCTATTCCGTATGCATTATTTGCAAAGTGATGCAGCGTTCCGTCGCCTCCGCAGATGAACACTCGATCACTCTCGCAAAGCTGAGATGCGAAATGCTTGACGTCCAGATCAAGAAGGCATATCTTCATGGCTACCTGGCGGTCATCTCCGTCCTCGGTAATGATATTCAGCTCGTTATTGTCGTTGTTAGACTTGGGATTGTAAAGGAAATAATTCATTCTTTCACCTTCTCTTTCTTGGCTTTAACCTTTTTTGATTTGATCTCGTCAAGCTCGGATTGAAGCTGCTCTATTTTTTGTTCAAGTCGCGCAAATTCCTGCGCTATTGGGTCGGGAACGTGTATCTGGTCGAGGTCATCGACCCTTCTTCCCTCGTGCCGCGCGACCCTGGCAGGTATGCCAACCGCCGTGCTGTCCCCCGGGATGTCCTTTAATACAACGGCGTTTGCCGCTATCTTACTGTTGCTTTGTATAACGATCGGCCCTAACACCTTTGCGCCCGCGCCCACCAGAACGTTATCGCAAAGCGTTGGGTGTCTTTTTCCCGCGTCCTTGCCCGTTCCGCCCAGGGTCACGCCCTGATAAAGCGTGCAATTATCGCCTATCTCGCAGGTTTCTCCTATGACCACGCCTGAGCCATGGTCTATGACCAGCCCCTTGCCAATAGTTGCGCCGGGATGTATCTCGATGCCCGTTAAAAACCTCGCCGCCTGACTTATCGCCCTTGCCGACAGCGTATGGTCATTAACGTACAGTCTGTGTGCCACCCGATATGCCAGAACTGCGTGCAGTCCCGAATAAAGCAGCAGCACCTCAAGGTCACTCTTTGCGGCGGGATCTCTGGATCTTATGGCGGCAATATCTTCCTTTATCTGCTTTTTGGCGCTTGCCATGGCTCGCATCGGATAAGACTCCGAAACGCGCTTCAGCATCTCAAGAGCCGCCATCTCCGCGGCGGATATTTTATCCATAACGTCACCTCCGCACCAAAAATTTCCGAACCCCACGGGCTCTGAAGCCCAAAAGCTCCAAGCCAATATTAGTTCATTATAATTATATCATAAAGGCGACCCACCGTCAACAAAAAAGCCAACTTTTTTTCACATTTTTGAACAAAAAAAGTCGGCGGAGAGCAAAGTCTGCTCCCCGCCGCCCGTATTTTGCATTTAATAGTCGAAATTTGTGCCTATCTCCTTTATGGAGCGCGCGCCCTTAAGTATCTCTTCGTTGACCGCGATATCCCCATACAGCTTGCGGCATTTGTCCAGGAAAAGCTTGTTTTTGAGCGACTCGTTAAAGCTCGCGAACCACTCGGCATATTCGGCATCGGCATATTTGCCCCCGTCAAGCTCATATTTCATAATAACGTGATATCCGTGCTCGCTTTCGACAACGTTGATCTCGCCCGCCTCTGCCCCCTCGAGCGCCTCGAGAATATCAAGCATATAGGGCTCGTAGCCCGCGCACTCGATACGGCTCAGATAGTATCCTTCCGTGTAATACTCGTCAGCTCCGTCATAAAGCTTCCAATCGGGTATCTCCGCCTCAAAAGCGGCAAAATCTCCGTCCTCAAGCTTGTTCAGCAAAAGCTGCATACGGCCAACCCTTATTTCCATCTGCTCGGGCGTGTAGTCGTATTTCACGGCCTCGCCGTTGCCGTCCAATATGGGCGTTGGATAACCGCGCTCCATGTCGTATAGCGGCTTACCCTCGCCGTCATAATAGATAGTTGTGCCAAAGCTGTCCTTTTGCGCCATTCCCTCGCTATCGTATATCTTGTGTCCGTTCTCGCTGTCGTATATCGGCTTTGAGGTTTCAGGGTCAAAATAGATGACGCTTCCCGCCTCGTCCAGCTGATATTTGTAGTAATAGTCGGACACGAATATCTGCTTGAAGCGATAGTAATTTTCCTTGTAATACTGCTCCTTTACGCCGTCCGATATCTGCGAGCCCCCCGAGCCGTAAAGCAGGGTCATAAGCTGCTGATACTTTGCCTCGATTACGTATATCTCGCGCAGCACATCAACGTCCGCGCCGTATTTTTTCAAAATTGCATTGAGCTTTTGCTCGGAGCCCTGCCCATCGTAATCAACGTAAAAGGCTATCTCCTCCTCTATGCTCTCAAGCGTTGCGGAAGAAAGCGAGAGCCCCTCCTCTTCATAAAGCGCAAGTGCCGCAAGATAATTCTTGCATCTGTCAAGCACAAGCTCGTTATAATACTGCTCGCGCGACTTGCCCGATACGTTGGCGTTCCAGAAATCCGAGCCCGCGGAAACGTCGTATTTGTCGCGCGCAAGCTCGCCCTTCATTCTTGAAAGCATGAACTCGTAAAACGAAACTGATATTTTGTGTTCTCCAAGCTCAAGCGCGGTATCCTTTTTATCCGCCGAGCAGCTCGCGAGCATACAGCAAGCGAATGCACAGACAAGTGCCAGCGCGGCAAGTCTTGATAAAATATGCCCTACTCTAAAATTTTTCTTCATAGCTTTTCCTTAATTCTGGTTGTTTAATAAAGAACGTTTGCCGCCACCCTGCGCATATCGGGCGCCTCGGAAAGCACCGCATAGTCAGTTTTGACCTCGTCAAGATACTCCGAGCAAAGACGGGCCCACAGATAGCCTATAAGGTTGTCCGAAAAATCGGCAAAAAAGCTTTCTTTAAGCGCCTCGTCCTCATAAGCCGCCTCTTTATTTTCGCGCTTTGAGATAACGTGATATCCATAGCTTGACTTTATAACGCGGCATTCGCCAGCCTTCATTTCGGCAAGCGCCTCGGCAATATCGTCAAAATATGCCGCCGATGCATTGAGCGAGGCATAATAGCCCGCGCTTGCAAAGAGATACATCTCGCCCGAGGTATCCTCCGTTCCGTATTCTTTTACGTATTCGGCAAATTTCTCGGGGTGACCGTTACAGACCTCGGCATATTCCTTTGCCGTCTTTTCCAGCTCTGCCTTGGTCTTGTCATCATAGTTCTGTATGACCTTGTTTTCGGTGTAATTGCCCTTGTCGTCCTTTTCGTAAACGTAGCCGATAACGCCGTTTTGCTTGTCATAGGCAATTCTGCCGTCCTCGGTATAGTATTCGGGGGCGCCCAGAATATCGGTTGCAACCTTGCCCGTTTCGTCCATTTGCGTCTTGCCGTTTTGCTTGT
>JAFQLG010000052.1 GCA_017414605.1 Clostridia bacterium | reverse complement strand
GAGTGAAGAGTGAAAAGTGAAAAGTGAAAATGCAGGGCGGAGGATTTCTGCCGCCGCAAATAAGCGAGAAGGAGGAATTTGATATGGTAGGCGGAACACCGAGCTCAAAGGTGCGCAGGCGCGCATCGTGGTTGTGTATCATATTCAGCGTCCTCTTCTTTTTGCTTGCGGCAAGGGTGCTGCTCATACAGATATTTGACCACGAGGAGTACAAGCAAAAGGTCATAGACCAGATGACGCAGGAAACCACCGTCAGCGCAGACCGCGGCAATATCTACGATACGAACGGAATAGTTATCGCAACAAATATCACGACTTACCGCCTCTTTCTTGACCCCGCGGCGATAAAGCGACAGAGCGAGGAGGACGGAATTGACTATGCCGACCTTATCGCGCGCGGCGTTAGCGCGATCGACACGCTGGGCATAAGCTACGAGGACGTAATAAAGCAGGCGGGCTACACGCGCTATCGCGACAGAACGCTGATGCGCCACTTGTCCGAGGAGCAGGCGGACGCGGTTCGTTCCTTCATACTCCAGAGCGAGCTTGACGACAAGGCGCTTTTGCATCTCCAGGCAACCAGCAAGAGATATTATCCTTACGACACGCTGGCTTGTCACGTGCTGGGCTTTACGGGCGGCGACGGCGAGGGACTGTACGGTCTTGAAATGCAATACAACGACATTTTAAGCGGAACGGACGGCAAATACATCGGCGCCAAGGATTCCTATGGCAACGAGATGGTATACGATTACGAAAGCTACATTCCCGCGATAGACGGATACAATATAACCACTACTATTGACGTTTACATTCAGGCGGAGCTTGAGGAGCAGCTGCAAACTGCTTACGTTGAGTCGGGCGGACAAAACCGCGCCTGCGGCATAGTGCTGGACGTTGATACGGGAGCGGTGCTTGCCATGGCGGTCTACCCCTCATACGACTTAAACGACCCCTGGCAGCTCAACTATCAATGCGAAGAACGCTTGCGCGACAGCGAATTTGAGGAGGGCAGCGAGCAATACAATGCCCTAAAGCAGCAGCTTTTGCTGGAAACCTGGGCAAATAAGGCGATAGGCGAGCTTTATATGCCGGGTTCGACCTTCAAGGTCATAACCGCGGCTATGGCATACGAGGAAAACATAGTAAAGGAGCAGGAAAAATTCTCCTGCCCCGGCTACTATTACGTTGACGGACACAAGATAAAATGCCATTACCACGCGGGCCACGGTATGCTGACCTTTGCGCGCGGCTTGCAGCAATCCTGCAACCCCGTGCTTATGCAGATGGGTCTGCGCCTTGGCGTTGAGAATTACTACAAATATTTCTCGGCATTCGGATATTTTGAAAAAACGGGTATAGACGCCTCGGGTGAGGCGTTTACCAAAGAGGGCGTCACCTTCTGGGACGGCGACCTTTTCGCCAGCGCGGACGTTTATCTGGCAACGGCTTCCTTTGGTCAGAACTTTAAGATATCGCCCATAGCGCATGCCTCCGCGATAAACGCGGTTGCAAACGGCGGAAACCTTGTAACTCCTTATTTCGTAAAGGAAATAAGTGACGGAGAGGGCAACGTTATATACTCGCACGAGGTCGAGGTAAAAAGACAGGTAATAAGTAAAGAAACCTCAAAAATAGTTTCGGGCATTCTCGAGGAGGGCGTTTCAACGGACGGCGGCTCCAAGAATGCATACGTTGCCGGCTACAGAATAGCGGCAAAAACGGGTACTTCCGAGAAAAAGGACGTCCACGATACCGATTATATCCCATACGTCTGCTCGGCAATAGCATATGCGCCCTCGGAGGCGCCCGAGATATCGGTGCTGTTCATGGTGGATGAGCCCACGGAGGGCGTGCTTTATGCAAGCGTTATCGCCGCGCCCTACGTTGCAAATCTGATGGCAGAGGTGCTGCCATACGTTGGCGTTGAGGCGGAATACACCGAGGAGGAGCTGAAAAACAAGGCGGTAATAACCCCCTCGCTCATTCAGCTGGAAACCGAGGACGCCGTAAAGAAAGCTAAGGAATGGTTCGGCTTTGACATTGAGGTCATAGGTGATGGAAAATACGTAAAGGCTCAATCTCCCGCGGGCGGAACGCTCGTTGAGCCGGGCTGCGCAAAGGTGGTAGTTTATACAACGGACGAGGCGGCACAGGAGAGAAAAACGGTCAAGGTTCCAAACCTCGTTGGAATGACGGCGGTTGCCGCAAACGGCACGCTTACCAATCTGGGACTTAACCTAAAGATATCGGGAACCACAAACTTTGCCGCAGGCGGCAAGGGCGCCGTTGTAATAGAGCAGAATATCGCCGCGGGAACTGCGGTTGAGCTGGGCTCGGTGATAGAGCTTACGTTCAGATATCTGGACGACTCGGATATGACCTTCTCCGAGGAGGAAGAGGAATAAATAAAAGGAAAGTTCAAAGGCAAGGAAATAAAAGCAAATCCATTATTTCGGAGGCTTTGAATGTTACTTTCAGATCTTTTGTTTTCATCAGGGCTTGACTACACGCTCTACACGTCGGGCTCAAACATATTGCGCATGTCCGCGCCCGCGATAGACGTAAAGGAAATATTTACAGATTCAAGAAAGGTTGCCGCGGGGGGACTGTTCGTTGCCATCGAGGGCATACATCAGGATTCGCATGCCTATATAGAGGAGGCTTGCGAGCATGGCGCGGCGGCGGCAGTGGTGTCGCGGGCGGCGCTGGCGGAGGGCAGAGTGCAGGCAAACTGCAGTTACGTTCCCTTAGTAGCCGTGGACGACACGCGCGCGGCGTTTGCCGGTCTTTTCGCCGCATGGTACGGAAATCCGCAAAAAAAGCTGAAATTCGTGGGCGTTACGGGCACCTGCGGCAAGACCACCGTCTGCTCGCTGATAAGCCACGTAATGAGCTCGGCAGGCATAAAAACGGGCATTTTGGGCACGGTTGGCAACGTTTCTCTCGGCAATCCGCTTGAGCTTTGCGCCGCCGATCCGCTTGCCAATATGACTACACCCGATCCGCCCGCACTTTACCGCGCGCTTGACCAAATGGCTCGGGACGGGGTGGAATACGTAATAATGGAGGTCAGCTCGCATGCGCTGGCGCTATGCAAGGTGGACCCGATATATTTTGACGTTGCGGTATTTACCAATCTTGGCGAGGATCATCTCGATTTTCACCTTAACAAAGAGAACTATTTTGCCGCAAAAAGTCTTTTGTTTGCGCGCTGTCGCGATGCGGTGATAAATATTGACGATGCCTATGGCAAGCGTCTGGCACAGGACTTTGGCTCATCGGCTATGACCTGCTCAGCGGAGGGCAGGGCGGCAAGGACTTGCGCTATGGACGTATGTCTTTCGGCGCGCGGCTCGGAATATAAGCTTTGCTCGCGCGGACTTCGCCTGCGCGTCAGGACCCAGCTTATAGGTCGGGCAAACGTTATGAATACACTTGAGGCGATAGCCGCCTGCCATTTGTGCGGCATATCGGTCCGCGACATAAAGGACGGAATAGCCTCGTTTTTGGGCGTTTGCGGTCGCTTTGAGCGGCTCAGGCTGGATACCGACTATTCGGTCTATATTGATTTTGCGCACACGCCCGATGCGCTGGAAAGCCTTTTGAGAACGGCGCGGCAGATAGCGCGGCGGGGGCAGAGGATAGTGCTGGTATTCGGCTGCGGCGGTGACCGCGACAGGCAAAAGCGCGCGGCAATGGGGCGAGTTGCCTCGCAGATGGCGGACATGGTCGTCATCACGAGCGACAATTCGCGCACGGAGCATCCAATGGATATCATAAGCGAGATACTTATGGGAGTTGAGGAGGGCGCCACCTATACTGTTATCGAGGATAGGCGCGCCGCCATTGAATATGCGATAAAGAACGCCCGCTCGGGCGACATAATATTGCTCGCGGGCAAGGGACATGAGCAATACGAGATAGATAGGAGCGGCAGACACGCCTTTTCGGAGCGCGACATCGTCTGCGAGCTTGTAAGAAAATACAGATATTAGACAAATTGGAGATGCTATGAAGATAAAACTTGGTTGCGGAGCGGCAAATATGGCAGAGGTCGCCTCTTTTTGCGGCGGCGAGCTGTATGACCTCGGGGGCGGAAAAGGTGGCGCTACCTTCAGCTGCGTTTGCACCGATAGCCGCGAGGCAGACGAAAACACTCTGTTTATCGCAACACGCGGCGAGCGCGTTGACGGTCACGATTACATAGCCTCGGCAATGGACCTTGGCTGCCGCTGCATTCTTTGCGAGCGTATACCCGAGGGTATAGACTATGCGTGCGCCGCATTTGTCGTGGTTAAAAACTCAATGGAGGCTTTTTCGTCCGTTGGCGCGGGATACCGCGAGAGCTTTCCGCTCAATACCGTTGCCATAACGGGTAGCGTTGGAAAGACCACAACAAAGGAGCTTTGCGCCGCAATTCTCAAGCGTTGCACCAAGCTTTATTACACAAAGGGAAACTTTAACAGCATAATCGGAATGCCCATGTCGCTTATGGAGGCGGGCGCCGAATGCGATACGGCGATATTTGAAATGGGCATGAGCGGCCTGGGTGAAATAAGAAGCATGACCAAGACCGCGCGCCCCCGCGTTGCAATGGTGACCAACGTTGGCTCATCGCACCTCGAATATCTCGGAACGCGCGAAAATATCGCGCGCGCAAAGCTGGAGATAGCCGAGGGTATTTGTGAGGGCGGGTACCTTTTGCTCAACGGCGACGAGCCGCTGCTCAAAAGAATAAAGCCGCAGGGTGAGGGCAAATACACCACGCTTTACGTAAGCATCGATGGCGAGGGTGATGCCATTGCCTCAAACGTGCGCACCTCGGGTGATTCAACCTATTTTGACCTTGAATTTGGCGGCAGACGTATATGCGATCTCAAGATCTCGCTCTTGGGCAAAGCCTTTGTTTATAACGCGGCATTTGCCGCGATAGGCGCGCTTTTGTGCGGCGCGGACGAGGACGGAGTAAGAGAGGGACTTGCCTCTTATCGCCCCGAGGGATTGCGCCAGAATATCAGCCGAAAGAACGGCGTTACCGTTATAATGGACTGCTACAACGCCGCGCCCGAATCCATGAGGAGCGCGATAGACACGCTTTGCGCCCTTGAGGTTGCGGGCAGGAGGATAGCGGTGCTTGGCGATATGCGCGAGCTGGGCGAGGGCTCGGATGAGCTTCACCGCGGCGTTGGCGATTATCTTCGCCTTTGCGGAGCGGAAGCGCTGTTTACGCTGGGCGAGAGCGGCGCGCTTATAGCGCAGGCGGCAGCGCAGGCGGGAATGGCAGAGGAATGCGTCTTCTCATTTATCGACACGGAGGACGCCGATAAGCTTGCGGACCTGCTTTTGAGCTATATAAAAGAGGGTGACGCCGTGCTGTTCAAGGCGAGCCGCTCCTTAAAGCTGGAGCGCGTTGCCCAAAAGGTATTCGGATAAGTAATTTACCCGAAATTTCATAAAAAAGACTAACAAATCGAGAGGGAATGATATAAATGCTTTACGAGCTTATGGGAGGACTGTCGTACAGTCATAAAATAGCGATAGAGGCGGCGATAGTATGCCTTTTGGTGTTCGCGCTGACCTGCATATTGGGAAAGAGAATAATTCGCATCTTGCGCGCAAAAAAGCTTAATCAGCCTATCAACGAGTACGTTGAGGAGCATAGCGGCAAGGCGGGAACGCCAACCATGGGCGGCATCTGCTTTATAATCGCCTCGCTTGTGATTTTGCTCGTGTGGCTGATACTTGAGCGCAGCGGCTTGCTGGGCACAAGCAGCGACAAGGCGATATTGCCCTTTGCGCTAACGCTTATTTATGGCGTTGCAAACGCGCTTATCGGCTTTTTTGACGACTACAAAAAGCTTGTCAAAAAGCAAAACGAGGGTCTGACCTCGGCGCAAAAGATGATATTGCAGATAATCGCGGCGGCAGGCTACCTTGCCATGATGGGCATAACCGACAATCTTTCAACGGTTTTGCACGTGCCATTTACGGACCTGCATCTCCACCTCGGCTTTTTTGCCTACCCCCTGTATCTTTTGGTGCTTGTCGGCTTTGTCAACAGCACGAATATAACGGACGGACTGGACGGCCTTGCCTCAAGCGTGGGCTCGGCGGTTTCCATGGGACTTATCCTGGTTCCCATTCTGTCGGTCCGCTGGTTTGCAATGTTTCAGCCCGCCTCTCCGAGATACGCGGCGATAATCGCGGCGTCCCTGCTCGGCTCCTTGCTCGGATTTCTGGTATTCAACCATTATCCCGCAAAGGTGTTCATGGGTGACACGGGCTCGCTCTACATAGGCGCTATCGTTATGGGCTGCGCAATAATTACGGGTGAGCTTTTGTCGGTTATCATAATGGGCTTTGTATTTGTTTTCGAGATGCTGTCCAGCCTTATGCAAACGCTTTATTACAAGGCAACGGGCGGAAAGAGGATATTCAAAAAGGCGCCCGTGCATCATCATTTCCAGATGTGCGGCTGGGGTGAGGTCAAGATAGTAACGGTGTTCTTTATCGTAAGCGTTATTTTAACGGCGCTTGGCGTTATAGGCGCGATAATTTAAGTCAAAAAATAAAAATCTTTGCGGAAAGGAGAGATAGAAATGAAAAAGGGCGGATTTTTCCTGCGCGGTGCGCGAAAACTGAATAACGTTTATGAAACCGAGCTTGAGCGCCGCGACCCCATCTATCTCGAGCCTCTGCACAGAAAAAGCCAGGATGAGTCGAAAGCGCCCGCGGCTGTAAAGCGCGGCGGCATTGACGTTTATTTTCTTATCATCGTCATAGCGCTTTGTATGTTCGGAACGGTTATGGTGTACAGCGCCAGCGCATACACGGCGGAGCTTGAATTTGGCGACAACCTTTATTACGTAAAGCGACATATCATTTTCATAGCCGTTGCAATGGGACTTTCCGCGGTGTTCATCGCGCTTGCAAAGCCTTGGTTCTGGCGTTTCTTCTCGCTGGGCGCTTACGTGGGCTCGGCGGTGCTGCTGCTTGCCGTTCTGGTAGTGGGAAGTGACGGAAACGGAGCGCAGAGATGGATACAGATAGGCCCCATAACCATTCAGCCCTCGGAAATAGCAAAAATGGCTATCGTTATGTTTCTGGCGCTGATAATGTCCAAATTTGAGAAAAAAATAGAGCTTTCGCAGCGCTTTGGCGGCCATTTCCGCTATGGTGTGCTTTATCCCGTTCTGGCGATAGGCCTTGTCTGCGGCCTTGTAATGCTGGAAAAGCACCTGTCGGGACTTATCATCATAGGCCTTTTGGGCCTTACCATCATGATACTCGGCGGAACCGATATGAAATGGATGGGACTTATCGGAATAGCGGGCGTTTGTGCAGTTGCCGTTGTGCTGCTGTTTTCGGATTACGCGCAGGAGCGCGTTATGACCTGGCTGTTCCTTGAGAAAGCCGACCCCACGGGCTCTGCATGGCAGACCTGGCAGGGACTTTATGCCATAGGCTCGGGCGGCATTTTCGGCGTGGGACTTGGCAACAGCCGACAAAAATACGGATACGTATCCGAGCCGCAGAACGACTTTATCTTCACCATCATTTGTGAGGAGCTTGGACTTATAGGCGCAATGATCGTTATCGTTTTGTTTGTTCTTTTGCTTTGGAGAGGCTATAAGATAGCTTCCAGAGCGCCTGATAAGTTCTTATCGCTCGTGGCTTACGGGCTTACAACCAAGATAGCGCTCCAGACCATACTCAATATCGCCGTTGTCACCAATTCCATGCCCAATACGGGTATTTCGCTGCCATTTTTCTCATCGGGCGGAACGGCGCTGGTGCTGCAGATATTTGAAATGGGAATAATCCTTTCAATTTCAAGATACGCTACAGTTAAAAAATAATTTTTGAAACCGACACAAAAAGAGGATAGATCATGAGAGTTTTAATGACGGGCGGAGGAACGGGAGGACACGTTAATCCCGCCATTGCCATAGCAAATACCATAAAGTCAAAGGAGCCCGATGCGCAAATTGAGTTCGTGGCTTCCACAAGACCAAACGACAAGGCATGCGACCTTGTTCCGCGCGCGGGATATAAGCTGCACAAGCTTGACATCTGCGCAAGCTATGGGCCTCTTGACCCGAGAAATCTGAAAACGCTTTATTGCCTTATCAAGTCCTCGGCGCAGGCTAAAAGGCTTATTCGCGAATATAAGCCCGACGTTATAATCGGAACGGGCGGCTTTGCCTCTTTCCCCTTGCTCTATGCAGGTGCCAAGCTTGGTGTACCAACGGCGGTGCATGAGTCCAATGCAAAGCCGGGGCGCGCCGTGTTAAAGCTGTGCCGCAAGGTTGACGTTGTGCTTACCAATTTTGATGCCGCGGAGAGCGCGCTTTCGGGCAGCCGCCGCGTTGTTCGCGTTGGCAACCCCACCTTGTTTGGCGGCGACAAAAAGCAGACCTCCGCGCCGGAGTTAAAAAAGGGCGGCTTTGCGCGCCGCGTTTTGTGCTTTGGCGGCTCGGGCGGAGCCAAGAGGATAAACGAGGAGATGTGCAGGATATTGCCAACGCTTGCAGGCGAATACCCCGATACGCTGTTTACTCATGCCTCGGGAATGAGGGACTATGGCTTTTGCAAGCAGAGCTATGAAAATTCGGGACTTGACAGCGCGCCAAACGTTGAGCTTGTCGAGTACATTTATGATATGAACAGGAGAATGGCAGAGGCGGACCTGCTCATCTGCCGCGCGGGAGCTATGACCGTTTCCGAGGTGGCGCTTATGGGTAAAGCCGCGATATTCGTGCCTTTCCCCTATGCCGCGGCAAATCACCAATACGAAAATGCCAAGGCTATTGCAGATGCCGATGCCTGCGAGCTGGTGCTTGAGGACACATTTGCAAAGGATGGACTTGCCGATGCAGTCCGCCGCTTGCTTTCGGACGGAGCTACAAGGCAAAGATATGCGCAAAATATAAAGAGCTTTGCAGAGAAAGAGGCAAACGAAAATATTTATCGCGAGATAAAGGCGCTTTTGGAAAAATAAAAGCAAAAAGGAAAACTTAAAGGAAGGGAAGGTGAGATGATGCAGGAAGGAATGCGGCAAGAGGACAAGGTGCGCCGCGCGCTTGAGGGCCTGAGGGCGAGATTACTTATGCGCTTTGGCGAGAAAAACAGCAAAAGAACAATGGGCGCTTGCATCGCGGGCGCGGTTATACTTATCATGCTCATCGTAGCCTTTTTTGCCATAAGGATAGATGCTATCGAGGTTACGGGTGACGTTACCATGTTTAACGAGGGCGACATCATCAGAGCCTCGGGAATACGCGAGGGAGATGGGCTTTTCTGGCGCGCCTCGTGGACAGTCAAGAACAACGTTGAGCAAAACGTGCCGATGACGCATAACGTAAGGGTGACAAAGTCACTCTTTGGCAAGGTGACCATATACGTTGAGCTAAAGCCCGCGCTGTATTATTGCGAATACGGCGGCAGGTTTTTTGCCATAGACGAGCAGCTGCGCGTGCTGGACGAGAGCCCTTCCTATAAAAAATACACCTCGTATGGCGCAGTAAAGGTGATATTGCCCGAGATACGCGAGCCCCGCGTGGGCGAGAGCATAGTCTTTTACTACACGGTTGAGGAAACGGATACCGAGGGCGAAACGATTTATGAGGTCGAGAGTGAGAGCAAATATGCTTACGTTAAAAAATTCCTCGCGGCGCTGATCGATACGGGATACAGGAGCGAGGCAAACGGCGTCATCGTTTCGGAAAAATTTGACGTTACCTTTATCTATCAGGACAAATACAAGGTCAGAATGGGTGACGTATCGGATCTTGATATAAAATTCCGTCTGTTTT
The DNA here is from genome assembly GCA_017414605.1 of Clostridia bacterium. Next base: position 2,913 of record JAFQLG010000052.1, on the reverse strand, counting down.
ATGAAATGATCGCGGAGGGATCTATGCAATATGCGGACAAGGTGTCGATCGACGTGTCCAACATCTCCGCGGCAACGGCAAGACCGGACCCAAGTCTTGATTTTTCGGATTTTGCCGATTAAAAATGAGTTTTGAGAGGAGGAAAGGCTTTGATGAGTGCAAAGAGCTTGATGATGACACTTTTGGTGTCGGCGGTTGACGCATCACAGATGCCCGAGGTACGTAGCGCTACGTCGGATAGCGGCGTTGTCGGCGAGGCTTTGGAGCTGGCAGAGGCACAGGATCTTGCGCAGGTCGTGGCTTATTCTCTCAAAAAAAGCGGCGCTTTGCCCAAGGATAATACGGGGGACAAGCTCAACAGATCCTTGATGCTCGCCGCATACAGACACGAGGGGCAAGCATACGAGATAGAGCGCGTAAGCGCGGCTTTTGAGGAGTGCGGCATAGATTTCGCGCTTCTCAAGGGCGCAGTGATCAAGAATTATTACCCCGAGCCCTTTCTCAGAACCATGAGTGACGTGGATATTCTTGTAAAGGAGCAGCAGCTTGAGCGCGCAGAGGCAGTCCTTTGCGATAAGCTGGGCTACACAGTGCGCGAGCGCGGACCGCATGACGTGTCGCTGTTTTCAGCGGGCGGCGTGCATATCGAGCTGCATTTTTGCCTCATGGACGAGCAGAGCATAGGCATTTTGGGTGATGACGCGGCAAAGCTTATCTCGGACGCCTGGCAAACGGCGCGCCTTTTGAGCGGTAGCGCCCATAGCTATAGCCTCTCTAAAGAGGTTTTCTATGCCTTCCATCTTTTGCACATGGCAAAGCATATATTGAACGGCGGCTGCGGCGTAAAGCCATTCCTTGATACATATATTCTGTCAAAAAGGGGAGTACCAAAGCTTTCGGGCGAGCGCCTTGTCGCCTTTGAGCGCGGCGTTATGAAGCTGTGCAGCGTGTGGTTTGGCGGCGCTGAGGGCGATGAGTTTACGGCATCGCTTGAGAACTACGTGCTTTCGGGCGGAGTGTACGGAAACGAGGAGCAGAGAGTTGTTGTGGGGCAGAGTGCCAAGGGCGGCAGAGCGGCATACCTTTGCTCGAGAATATTTTTGCCTTATAGCGAGCTGAAATTCCGCTATCCCGTGCTTAAAAAGCACAAGTGGCTGACCCCCATTTTCCAGATCGTGCGCTGGATCGAGATACCCTTCAAAAAGGGAATTACGGGCACCAGGCAGCAGCTTGAAGCAAGCTTTGCCGCATCGCAGAGTGACCGCGACAGGCTGGGCGATCTTCTTACACAACTCGGACTTAAATAGAAAAAGAAAGACCGTATCGGGTTCCTTCCGATACGGTTTTTTTGTTACGTCATATATTTTTTCATTTTTTTGAGCGCGTTTTTCTCGATGCGCGAGATCTGCGCCTGAGATATGCCCATCGCCGCGGCAATGTCGGTCTGCGTCATATCGCCGAAATATCGCATATTGATTATCTTGCGCTCTCTCTCCGATAGCTTGCTTATCGCGCCGCGCAGGGCAATGCTCTCCAGCCAGCCGTCGTCCTTTGCGGAGGTGTCACCCAGGCGGTCTATAACGTAAAGCGATTCGCCCCCGTCGTTATAAACGGGCTCGTAAATGGAAACGGGCTCAATTATCGCCTCTATGGCGCGATCGACCTCCTCCTTCGTGCTGTCAAGGCGCTGGGCTATCTCGTCGGTTCGGGGCTCGCAGCCCTTTTCCCATAGCATCTGCTCCTTGATCTGAAGGGCGCGATAGGCAAGATCGCGGATAGAGCGGCTGATCCTGATCGCCGTGTTGTCGCGCAGGTAGCGCCTTATCTCGCCGATTATCATGGGAACGGCATAGGTGGAGAATTTAACGTCCAGCTCGGTCTTGAAGTTGTCTATCGCCTTGATAAGACCCAGACAGCCGACCTGAAAAAGATCGTCCGCATTGTCCTTTTTTCCGCCAAACCGCTTGATAATTGAAAGCACCAGGCGCAGATTACCGCATATCAGCTCGTCGCGCGCGGCTCCGTCGCCCGCCTTGATGCGCTCAAGCAGCATTTTTTTGCGGTCGTCATCGAGCAGGGCAAGCTCTGACGTGTTAACGCCGCATATTTCAACCTTGTTATAAAACATTTTTTCAGCTCCAACTCATCAGTGATATCGAAAATTGTTGACGCTTGGCGCGGCGCGTATTCAAAAGCTGCGGTGGAATTTTCTTCAAAAAAAGCCGTAGAAAAGCTAAAAAAATTTCATTCTTGTACTCTACAAAGCAGAACATATGTGCTATAATGCAATCACAAGAGCCAAAATCGCATAAAAAGCGCAACAGACCCGTGCAATATGGCGCGCGACGTTTGGCTTGAAAATGAATAGGAAAGGAAAGAAAAATGGGACAGATAGACAAGGGAATATTGCTTTTTCCCGAGTGGCTGGAGGCTATGGAGAGCCTGCCGGGAACCGACTTCAAAAGGTTGACGTACGCCATTTACAATTATCAGATGAAGGGCATTGAACCCCCCGAGTTCAAAGGCAAAGCGCGCATCGTAGCGGCGATGATATTTCCATACGTGCGGCGCAGAATTGAGAATTCAAGGGCGGGCAAAAAGGGAATGCAGGCGCGTTACGGCGTAAATCCGATAATAGACGAGCTGCTTCGCCGTCGCGAGCAGGAGAGAGCGAGCTCTGCTGATAACGGCGTTAATAACTAAAGAATAGAAGAAAAGAGAATAGCGTAGTATAGTGTAGTATAGAATGAATGAACGGCGTGCGCGGAGCGCACGCAATCGCGCGCGCGAAAAGCCGAGTTTTCCACAGCCTCGTGCGCCACATTTTAAGAGAGATAAAACGTAGGGCGGGGGCTTGCTCCCCCCGTTTTTTTTGAAACGTAGGTCGGGTGCTTGCCCCCCCCGTATTTTAGG
>JAFQLG010000051.1 GCA_017414605.1 Clostridia bacterium | reverse complement strand
GTAGTATGTATATGTATATCGTCGGGAGCCTCAAATGCTGCATCCGCTATATTGGAGCCTTCATGCAAAGTTATCCATCCCTTCGAAGTAAAGCTTCCATTTTCTACCACAGAACCCGCTTTTATGTCTATAAATCCTTCCGCGGTAAAGCTTCCGTTCTTAACCGTGCCGCCATCAATAAATATATTCATCGTGCTAAAGGTTCCGTCTTCTATCTCTCCATAGATACCTATCCTGTCGATAGCGGTAAAGGTTCCGCTCTCGATCGTGCCGCTATTATTGATAGACTCGGTTGCTATATAGGTTCCACCCTTAACTGTACCGTAATTATTGAGCTGTCCGACATTTGCCTCAACTCCGTCCATAGCCTCAAGAGTGGCTCCCTGGGGAACGTATATGACCCTCTCCGTTACGTTTGCCAAAAGAGTTACGGTCTTGCCATTAAGTTCCGGAATTGTGCCCCACTCTTCGTAGCTATCATAGAACTCGTTTTCTATCTTATATTTATACCGGTATCCGCAGCCTTGCCTTTGACAAGCGCCGTTTTCGTCGGGGTCGTGACCCAAGGTGGAGCATACGTCCTCCGTTTCGCTTTCGGTCGCGTTCTCGGTTGCGCTTTCAGTTGTGCTTTCGGTTTGGATCTCCTGTGAAGTATCGGCGGTATCCGATCCCATAGTTTCCGTCTCGGTTGCCGACGTATAAACGGCACCAAAGCTTACGATAATGCTCAAAAATATACAGAGAATTATCCATAAACCTGTGTTTCTAAATTTTGATTTCTTCATAAAATGTTGTCCTCCAAAATTCTTTTAGCCGTTATTACACTTAACTGACCTTTCGAGGTTTTCCTCATTTACTCTATCAATATATTCCTTAAAGCCGCGAAGGATACGGGCACCTATGCCGCGGTAATCCAATTTAAGCACCTTTTCTATTTTCTGGCGACGCAGCTCAAGCGGCACCCCGTAAAGCATCAATATCGAGTCCAGCGCTCGCTCTATCTGCATATCAAGCGGAGTATCCGCCTCACAGGTCATTATCGTCGCATACTCTATTCCCGAAACGATGTTCTCGGTTGCGCGCCAATCCTCGTCCTTCCATTCGGGGCGGAAATCTGCAAAAATCCTTTTGGTCTTTTCCGTGTCATTCTCGCGAATAAGCTGTAATATCATGGGCGAGGAATAGCTGGATGCGAAAAAGTCCTTAGTAACCTCGTCCTGCTCGCAAGCCGCCGCTATGGACGTAAGCTCCAGACAATAGGAAAGCAATGAGCTTGCTCCCTCCTCCGCCTCCTTTTCCATAAGCCAATTCTGAAAATCAAACATCTCGCCTGTCAGGACTGCCAAGAGATGCTCCTTTGTGGGAAAATAAAAGGTTATATTGCCCGGGCTCAGATCCAGCGTTTTGGCTATCTTATGTATCGTTGTTACCGAATAGCCCTCCTCTATAAACAAATGAGCGGCCAGCTTGATTATCTGCAATCTCGTATTGGATCTTCTCTTATTGATGTGTGCCATTCTTAACCTCCGATGTTGTTTTATTTGCCGTGTTGTACGTATACTACTTGTACATATACAAATTATACTCCTCAAGGGAATATTTGTCAATAGGTTTTTACTAAATATTTGATTTTTTTGAAACAAAAAAGACCCGCATGCGGCAAAGCCGCCATGCAAGCCTTTATGGTATTTTTTTAAGTTTTTTTGCTTTCTTTGCTCCATTGGCGCATCATTCCGCCTTATATTGCTTCAATTAAGTACATCTCGGATGCGAAATCCTCGAGCTTGAGGTTTATCGCAAGGTCAACGCTCATAAGCGCGGCGCCCGATGCCTCGATGCCCAACTTTTCTATGCGGTATCTCTTGTTCCCATCAAGCCCTGCAAGGCGAATACGGCGCGTTTCCGCATTTCCGAGTGATGCATGCTGATACGTACACAAAACGGCGCGCTCCTTATCCTTGCTTACCACCATTTCGGTAAAATAGTTGGTCTTGAAGGGGTCTTCTATCCTATAAAGGTCGCCCTCAAGGATAACGTCCTGTATCTTTTTATATTGCTCAACCTGCGCTCTGACTGCCGCTCTGTCCTCATCGGTAAAGGCGGTTGTATCAAGCTCGTAGCCCGTTGCTCCAAGGTGCGCGATATTGCCTCTGGTATTCATGGGCGTTACGCGGCGCGTTTGGTGGTTGGGAACGGCGGATACGTGGCAGGACATTGCCGACAGGGGATATGCCATACTCGTTCCATACTGTATCTTGGTTCTCGCCTCGGCATCCGAGTTATCGGAAGTCCAGATCTGCGCGAAATAATGCAGCATTGCAGGGTCAAACCGACAACCGCCGCTGGCGCAGCCCTCAAAGAACACAAGGGGGTTGGCATTCACTATCCTTTCGCAAATGTCATACACGCCAAGCACGTAACGGTGGGCAAACTCGCCCTGCCTATCGGCATCTCTGCCAAAGGAATATGCGTCCGTTACGTTGCGGTTATAGTCCCACTTTACGTAATCTATCTTATGCTCGCGCAGCATCTTATTCACCTGCTCCACGATGCAGTCGCGCACTTCCCTGCGCGTTAAGTCGAGGCAGAGCTGATGGCGCGTGTAGCAGCGGGGTCTATCAGGAACGCCGACTGCCCAATCGGGATGCGCGCGGAAGAGGTCACTGTCCTCGTTTACCATTTCGGGCTCAAACCAAAGTCCGAACTTCATTCCCTTTTTATGCGCGTGGTCTATGACCTCGTCGATTCCGTTTTCAAACAGCTCCTCGTTCACGTACCAATCGCCAAGGCCTGCGCGGTCATGTCTTCTCGCGCCGAACCAGCCATCGTCAAGCACAAAGGTATCTATTCCCGTTCCCTCAACGGCATCGATTATGTCACAAAGCTTTTTGGTTGTAAAATTGAAGTAGGTCGCCTCCCAGTTATTGATAACTATGGGGCGATGCGCCTTTACGTACTTTTTATTTATAATATGCTCGCGGAGCGCATCATGCATGGTGCGGCTCATACCGCCAAGTCCCTCGTTTGAGTAGGACAAAATGACCTCGGGAGTTTCAAGACTCTCTCCGCCGCAAAGCTGCCATGAAAAATTGAAATCGTTTATTCCGCCCGTGATAACGGTGTCACCCGTGCTGACTCCCTCGGCTTTGAGCGCAAAGGACGAGGAATATACGAGGCTTATGCCGTATGCCTCGCCAAACTGCTCCGTTGTATCCCTGCGCGCCACTACCATAAAGGGATTCATGGTTGCAGAGGACGAGCATCTCTTGGAATCGGCAACCGTTACGCCGTGACCGATGGGGCGCCTTTCGGGCGCTCTCTCCGCCATCCAGTTTCCCGGGAAGGTGATCACGTCATAATCGTTGCCGAAAAGTGCCAACGTGAAAGAATATGCGCGGCGCAGCTTTACGGTCTTTTCGCCCGCGTTCTTATAGACGATGCGGCGCGTAAGCACAGAAACCTCGGGATAGGTTGTATAATAGAGGTCGGCGCAAAAGTCCGAGAACTTGTCCTTTAAGTGCAAAACGAGGGTTTCTCCGCCCTCAAGGCCGGGCATACCCGAAATTGCGGGCTTTTCGGGAAGAATATCGTGTCCTACGTATTCAAGGTCGCAAAGAGTGTGCCCCTCCTCGCATTCGGCAAGAAAGGCAGGCTCGCGGAAATCGCCCGTTCCGAAAAAGCTTATCTCGGGCGAGGTGTGGTGATAAGAAAGCTTGGTGTCGTCCACTCCTGCGGGTGACGTTTGCTGTGAGCGCGCGCCGTAGCTCCTTACAAACGTTATATCGTCACATGGTATCTCGCCGCCGAAATGCAGATGCTCGGGATATCCCACGGAATTGATGCGGAATACGTATGAATAGCCCTTTCCGCCCAAGTAAAAGGTCTTTGTCTGCTCATTAAAAAGAATGGACATTTTTAACTCTCCTTTGCCGCAAGGCTTGCGCCTCAGTACTTAAATCAATTATACCATATCTGAAAAATATGTCAACAATTTAAGCTGCATTTCATCATTTTTTTATCAGCTCGCCATCCGACAGAGTGGAGGCGAAAAGGCAGGCGCAAAACACGTATATCCCCAGCCCTGCGCCTATTTTTATCATCAGATACAGCGCCACCGTCCACAAGGAGAGAACGCAGGCGCCCGAGCATATCGCCAACACAGTATCGGCAAATCTCTGCCCCAGAGCCGCCGCGGCACAATACAGCATTCTGCCGCCGTCAAAGCTCTTTATGGGCAAGAGGTTCAAGCCGCCCTGCAAAAGCGAGCACAGGGCAAAAAAGCAAAGCGCGCC
>JAFQLG010000050.1 GCA_017414605.1 Clostridia bacterium | reverse complement strand
TGCTCGTGCTCGTGGCAGTGCTCGTGCTTCTTGCCGTGGTGATGATGGTGATGTCCGTGTTGCTCGGAAAAATCAACGTGACAGTCCTGCTCTCCGCATTCCTCGCCGGGCTGCTCTATTTCAAGCGTAACGTGTGCGATCCCAAGCTTTGCAAGAGCCGCCTTGACCTCTGCCTTTACTCTTACGGAGTGCGCCGCAGTTACTATGTGCAAAGTGGCGTAATTATGCTCTCCGTCCATGCTCCAGACGTGTATGTGATGCGCTCCCTCAACGCCCTCAATAGCACAAACGCGCTCTTTTATATCCTCAACGTCCACGTTATCGGGTATCTTGACCAAAAGCACGTTAAGTATCTCCAAAAGCGTTCTTACGGCGTTTACAAAGATAAACGCGGCAACACCGATAGACATTATGGGGTCGATAATATAAAAATCGGTAAATCTCATTACAACGGCGCCCACCAGCACCACTATCCAGCCAAGCACATCCTCAAGCATATGAAGATTGACCGCGCGCTGATTTAATGAGTGACCGTCCCTTGTAACGATCGCCGCCAGAAAATTGACCGCGGCTCCCACGATGGCGAAAACTATCATTCCGTCATAATTTATGGGAGAAGGGTTTATAATGCGCTCCACCGCGCCCGCTATGACCGCTATCGAGCCCACAAGAAGAATTAGCGTTGTGATAACGCTTCCCATAACCGAATAGCGCATATATCCAAAGGTGTACTTGCCGTCCGGCTGCTTTTTGCTTTTCTTTTCAAGAAAATATGATATTCCAATACTCGCAGCATCGCCTATGTCGTGTACCGAGTCGGAAATAATTGCAATGCTTCCCGTAAAAAATCCGCCTATCATCTCAAAGATCGAAAAAACGAGATTGAGAATAAAGGCTATCAATATGTTTTTTTCGCTTTTCATACCTTGCCCTCCATTTTGTGCCTTATATGGTCAAGACTGACCGCAAATATCTCCTCCACGTGCGCATCGTCCAGAGAGTAATAAACTTCCTTTCCCTCTCGCCTGCATTTGACTATTCCCGCCGCCTTCATATTATTCAGTTGATGCGAAACGGAAGATTTTGTCATGGACAAAATATTAGCCAGATCGCAAACGCACATCTCCGCCTGCATCAGAGAAATGAGTATTTTGCAGCGCGTTTCATCGCCTATTGTTTTATAAAATCGGGACAGACGCCCGATCGAGTCGCTGTCCGGCATTTTGGAGAGCGCCTGCTCCACAAGATGCGCATTGACAACGTTACAGTCACATCTGAATTGATTTTTTGCCATATTTCCTCCAAACAGTTGAACGGTTATTCAACCGTTATATTATAACACGCCCCGAAGCGCTTGTCAAGGCCTCGGGGCAATTATTAGCTATTTATTTCTTCATTTCAAACTTACTCTCGTCAACGGGGTTGTGCTTAACGGGCTTCCATTTTGCATGAACAAACAGCGAGCAGCCTGCAATCGGGATATAGGTAGCCATAAATATCGGGAACGTAAAGCAATACCATATTTTTTTTGCATTGCTCGTTTTAATTCTGTCCCACTCGTATATCGTGGTAAGCAGACCCAACATAACAAACAAAAGATATGCACTAACGGCAGATGCCGCAACGGAAACGAGCGCTCCGGGAAGTGCCGCTATGTCAAAGAACGGAATTATTGCCAAGCCAACAACGTTGCAAAGCACCATTGCAAGCGAGATGAAGAACGCGGGCGACATGGACATAAGCACGTCAAAATGAGAAAATCCTTTGCCGCGCAAAAATCCGCCCAGCAATTTTCCCGTAAATCTTTTCAGTATCTGCAAATATCCGCGGCACCATCTTATTCTCTGCCACCAGGAATCCGCAAGCTTTGTGGGCTGCTCATCATAAAGCACCGCATCATGACAGTAAGCCACCTTTTCGCCGCGCAAAACGTTTTCAACAGTGAACTGAACGTCCTCAATAAGCAAATGCTGTGTCCAACCGCCCTGGCTCTCAATAACGTCCGCGGAGAACATAAAGCCCGTTCCCTTTACCTCACAGCTGGTTCCGATATTGGATCTTACGTTGTTGAGCTGGCGCGACTCGCGCAAGAACCATAGTCCATAGCCCGCGCTTATCCAGTTATCGCCGTAATTTTTGGAATTTCTGTATCCAACCACTATTCTGTTGCCCTGAGAAAAGCATTTGTCCATCTCGGTTACGTAGTTGGGCTCCAGAATGTTGTCGGCATCTACAATTATGTAGGCATCGTAAGCATGATATCCAACGGTATTTTTAATGTGCTCAAAAAACTCCGTAAGTGCAAAGCCCTTGCCGATAAGCTGCTCATTATGGCGCTCGTAAACTATGGCTCCGCGCTCTCTGGCAACGGCGGCGGTGTTATCGGTACAGTTATCGGCAATAACGAAAACGTCAAGCTTATCCTCGGGATAATCCTGAGCCTTTACGTAATTGCAAAGCTGACCTATAACGCCTTCCTCGTTTCTCGCCGAGGTTATTACCGCATATCGCTTTGTCTGCGAGGTTTCGGGGTATTTTTGAGGCTTTTTGAAAAGTGATATGATCAAAAACACTACCTGGTATGCGTAGCAGATCATAAATAGCGCCGAAAAGGCGATATTGACAACGCCAAGTATTTGCGCGATTATCATTTTATTCCTCCAAATTCAATTTGACCGCTATTTCAAAGTTGTCCTCTGTTTCATTTATAGCAAGCTCTCCGCCCATCTGCTCAACTATCTTTCCGCAGGTCTTAAGACCTATGCGGTTGCTTTCGGGCAAGCTTCTATCTCTTCTTATCTTGTTGGCAAAGCAAAGATATGCGCGTTTCCCGTCTGTATCAACGTCTATCTTAATAGGTGCCGTTACATCGGCATATTTTGAAACGTTGCTGAAAATATTGTCTATAACTCTGCCAAAGTAAGCCATATCGCAAAGCACCGCTGCCTCGGGAACGTCGCTTGGCATATCTATCTCGTAGCCTTTTTCGCGCAAAAGGAATACGTGCTCCGCTATCATTGCGGCGATCTCTCCGTTTAAGGAAACGGGAGATAGCTGTATATCCATATCCTTTTTGCCAAAGACGAGAAAATATGAGAAAAGGTCGTCCGATAGCTTTTTCAGCCTTTGCGCATTTTCACGGCAGACCGCAAGATACTCGGCGCTGGCGCTGTCAAGGTCGGACATCTCGATAAGGTCCAGATATCCCATGAGCACGGTAAGCGGCGTTCTGACGTCGTGCGACATCGCGGTTATCAAGGCGGAATTGGCCTCTCTGGTGCGGCGCTCCTCGGTCATGTTTTCAATAAGCGATGCCCTCATGCTGTCAACGTCCCTGGCAAGAGCGGCGATATCATCGTTACCCTTGGTATCAATGGGCGCCTCCAGCGCTCCGTCCCTAACCGTTTTAACGTCCTGGGCAAGACGGTTAACTCGGCTTACCGTTCTGCTAAAGCTTACTATTGTCACGATAGCGATAACGGCAATAGCCAGAATAAACGCAACTGCAATTACGGCATTTTGTGCCACTTCTCTGGAATTGTCCACAAGCGCAACCAGCAGCGTTCCGTCCACGCAGTAAAGCGGGTGTAGCTCTCTGTTGCCCTCAAGAATAGAATCCAGCGTTTCGCTGTACTTTTGTCTTGCTTCCTCGGTCAGATACTGCTCAAATCCGCGGTCACCCGAAAACCAGCTCTCATAAAATTCACTTTCCTTGAATGGATCGGGCACATCTTCGTCATTGAAATCCTCAAACCAATCGGGTGAATAAAGCAGATCGGAATTTTCGTATATTACCGCATAAACGAATTTTCCGCCCGACCATTTGAGCACCTTTTCCTTATCCGCAGTTGAAAGCTTTCGCTCAGTTACGTAATCCTGCAGCTTTTCAATATGCCGCTGCTCGCGCTCCTGCGCCGCATCCGCATCTGAATAGTATCTCCATACCAAAAAGTTTCCCGCCTCGCGCGCCGCCATAAAGGTTGCCGCAGCAACCGCTATCGCAACGCCGAGAATGATGAGCATTTTGAGGCGCAGGGGGATAAATCTCTTTTTGTCAGTCAATTCTGTACCCCCTTCCCCAAACGGTCTTTATCAGCTTGGGCTCTGCGGGGTCGTCCTCCAGCTTTTTTCTCAGGTTCAAAATATTGACCATAACGTTGTTCGCGCTTGACGACATCGCCTTTTCCTGCCAAACGGCCTCATAAAGCCTTGCCGTTTCAACAACGCTACCTTTGTTGTCCAAAAGATAGAATAAAATTTCCGTTTCTCTTTCACGCAGGGCAACGGGCTCGCCGTGCTTTTTAACAGTCCTTGCCGTTAAATCCACCTCAACAGAGCTGCAGAGGTTGAGGATAGTCTTATCCTCCTTGCCCTTGTATATCATATAGCGGCGCAAAAGCGACTCCACCTTGAGCATAAGCTCGGTGGTTGAAAAGGGTTTGGTAAGATAATCGTCGCCTCCGCCAAGGTATGCGCTCTCCTTGTCCGAATCCAGCGATTTTGCGGTGAGAAACAGAACGGGAACGGTTGAAAATTCTCTGATCTTGGCGGTTGCCTCAATTCCGTTCATACGGGGCATCATAATATCCATCAGAACAAGGTCGATGCCGCCATCCTTGACCGCCTCGACTGCTTCCTGTCCACCGGACGCCTCTACAACGCCGTATCCTTTTTTTGAAAGCAGGATTCGGAGAATGTTTCTGATCTCTCTCTCGTCATCTGCTATGAGAATTTTTATTTCCTTATTTTCCATGCTGCACCGCCACATTTTAGTCTTTTGGGAACACATAAATTTTACCACATATCCCGATATATATCAATAACCTAAAGCAATTTTAAGAAAAATTAAGAAAGCCGCGCTCCAAAAAGGAACACGGCTCTTTTTTATTTATTTGTCCTTTTTTGCAAACAGCCTGACATTTTTCGAGCCTAAAAAGTATGCAAGATAGCACACCGCAAGCGCAGGCAAAGGCGTTACAAAATGCATAAACCAATATGAGTTGAGCGGCGCGCCGCCAACGTTTATGGCAAGAAGCCCCGTAAACATACCCTCAATGATCAGCTTTATGGCAACGGCAACTCCGCCGATGGCACCAAGCACCTCAACGTCGGCAAAGAACAGCCCCAGCGCAGTAAAAACCGCCAAGATCAGATTGAGCGAGTTAGCCAGCAGCCACATAAAGAACGGAACGGAGTAATTGACCTTGCTTCTTCCAAGATCATCGGAAAGGCGATCGTTAGCGCCCACCTTCCACATCGCACTATACTGCAAAACAAGGAAAAACAAAACGGCAAAAATCGAAGTTACCGTGCGCAAGGGTTGGCTCTTCGCCATACCTGCGGCAAGCGCCATGGTCATACCGAGAAGACCAATCGCCACCTGATTCAAAAACAAATGCACGCTATCGTAAGAATAGCGCTCCATAAATGATTTCATATATATTCCCTTTCGGTCCAATATCACTACAACTATTATATATAAGTATTGGCCCCATTTCAATAGCAGCAGGCGAAAATTTACATTTTATCCACTAATTTATTAAAGTTTAGTGTATAATTAAATTATACAAAATCATTTTTGAGGTGAATATATGTCACTTAACATAAATCTTGAAGAATTCCCACCCATTTTGCGCGAATTTGCGTCCTATAAAACGGCAATTCAGGGCTGCTCGCAAAAGACCGCGGACGAGTATCTTTTGGACCTGCGTACCTTTTTCAGATACCTTTTGGCAACAGAACAAGGCATCAATCCAGACAGCGACGAATTTTGTGAGATAGATATACGCGGCATTGATATAGATTACGTCAAGGGCATCACACCCGACCGCATATACGACTTTTTGCTCTATACGGGCAACGTGCGCAAAAACATGTGGTCCGCAAAGGCGAGAAAGCTCTCGGCTATCAAGATGATGTATAAATTCTTTACCGTAAAGCGCGGATATTTTGAGGAAAACCCCGCTGCCAATATTGAGTCGCCCAAAAAGAAAAAGACTCTCCCAAAGGTGCTTTCCTTGGAGGAGGCAAGGCTATTGCTGGACACAGTGCGCAACGACATGGATTCAAGAAACCGCCTGCGCGACCTCTGCATAATAACGCTGTTTCTCAACTGCGGCATGCGTTTGTCCGAGCTCGTTGGTATAAGCATTCCCGATATAGAGCGCGAGCTGCGCCACGTGCGCGTGTTGGGTAAGGGCAACAAGGAGCGCATCATTTATCTCAACGAGGCATGCAAAACCGTTCTCGTGGAGTATTTATCCGAGGTAAGACTATCCCCGAAATATAGCGGCATCAAGGACAAGGCGCTCTTTTTGAGCAATCGCGAAACGCGCATAACCGACAAGCAGGTGCAAAAGATAGTCTATAAATATCTTGATATGGCGGGCCTTGGCTCAAAGCACTACTCAACGCACAAACTGCGCCATACCGCCGCAACGCTTATGTACCAATCGGGCAAGGTCGATATCCGCGTGCTAAAGGACATTCTGGGTCACGAGCAGTTAAGCACAACGCAGATATACACACACGTAAACGATGAGCAGATGATGAATGCAATGCACGAAAATCCGCTCTCCAATATGACATTTACAAAAGCAGACAGTAAAAATGAAGAATAACGCTTCTATGCACAAAGTAAAGGGGGATGTTATGTCAAGGCTTGATGAAATATCGGTAGGCTCGCTGTACGGCGTTGGTAAGGTAAAGCAAAATGCTTATGCCGCGGCAGGAGTATATTCCCTTTTGGACCTTCTTTACTATTTTCCGCGCGCATACGAAAACCGCGCCAACGTGCTTGAGCTTTGTGATGCGCCCTCGGACAGTAAATGCGCAACCGTGCTGACCGTTGCAACTCAGCCGCGCGTTGCCAATATAAAGCGCGGAATGTCACTCCTGAAATTCCGCGCCTTTGACGACTCGGGCTCCTGCGAGATAACCTATTTTAATCAGAACTACTTAAAGGACAAGTTCCCCATAGGTTCAACCTTCCGCTTTTTTGGCAAGGTGGAGCGCCAAAAGAGCCGATACGCCATGACCTCTCCCTCAGCCGAGCCTTACGTGGAAGGCGTTTCCCTGCCCCCGTTTGCATCGATCTACAGGCTTTCCGAGGGGCTTGCCCAAAAACAGATAGCTCAAAACGTTCGCGATGCGCTGGAGCTGGCAAAAGATAGCCTTTGCGACCATTTGCCGGCAGAAATTCGCGACAAATACGGTCTTTGCTCTCTTTACAAGGCTCTTTGCGAGATACATAACCCAACGGGCTATGAGGGGCTCGCCGCGGCAAAAAAACGCCTCATTTTCGACGAATTTTTCCTCTTTGCCATAGGCCTTCGCTCGCAGGGTAAGCATATAGAGCGCTTTACAGCGCCCAAAATGGCGCCCGTTGACCTCTCTCCCCTGCTATCCGAGCTTCCGTACGAGCTGACGGGCGCGCAAAAGCGTACTGTTGCAGATATTGAGCGCGACCTCTGCTCAGATATCCCCATGAGCCGCATAGTTGTTGGCGACGTTGGCTGCGGAAAGACCGCATGCGCCACGGCGGCGATATATATGGCGGTTAAAAACGGCTATCAGGCGGCGCTCATGGCACCAACCGAGATACTTGCAACCCAGCATTATAACGACCTATGCCCCCTGCTCTCGCGCCTGGGCATTTCCTGCGCACTGCTGACGGGCTCGGTCACGGCGGCAAAAAAGAAGAAAATTTATGCCGCAATGCAAGCCGAGGACGCAAACGAGCGCCTCGACGTTGTAATAGGCACACAGGCACTCTTGACCGAGGGCGCGGACTTTATAGCTCCCGGCCTTGTAATCACAGACGAACAGCACCGATTTGGCGTTAATCAGCGCGCCCTGCTCGCCGAAAAGAACAAGCATACCCACGTGCTTGTTATGAGCGCAACTCCTATTCCGCGCTCCTTAGCGCTGGTTATGTACGGCGACCTGAAAATGTCCAAAATTGACGAAATGCCCGCAGGCAGACAGCGCGTTGACACCTTTCTTGTGGACGATAGCTATCGCGCGCGTCTGGACGGCTTTATCCGCAAAAACGTGGACGAGGGAGGCCAGGTGTACGTGGTCTGCCCCGCGGTTGAGGAGAGCGAGGACGACGCGAGCGAGCTTTCTATGGCGGACATCTCGATATTCGGCGAGGAGCTGCAGGCATTTGCCCTTGAGGACTATAAAAACGCGCAAAAGCCGCCCTTAAAGGCGGCAGTACAGTATGCAGAGGAGCTTTCGGAGCGTCTTTGCGGCTATTCCGTAGCTTTTGTTCACGGAAAGATGAAGGCTGCCCAAAAGGACGACGTTATGCGCCGCTTTGCCGCAGGTGAGATACAAATTCTCGTATCAACAACGGTTATCGAGGTTGGCGTAAACGTTCCCTCTGCCTGCCTTATGGTAGTTGAAAACGCGGAGCGCTTTGGGCTTTCCCAGCTGCATCAGCTGCGCGGCCGCGTTGGCAGAGGCTCAAAAAAGTCCTATTGTGTGCTTGTAAACGGCGCGCGCGGAGGCAAATTGGGCGATACCGCGGCGCAAAGACTCAAAACCATGTGCGATTGCTATAACGGCTTTGATATTGCCGAGGAGGACCTTAAATTGCGCGGCCCCGGTGACTTTTTGGCGCTTTCGGGAAATGCATCCATTCGTCAAAGCGGCAGTTTGACCTTCCGCTTGGCCGACATGTGCCAGGACACCGACATAATGAACTCGGCATTTGGCTCGGCAAACGCGCTCATCGAGCGCGACCCGCAGCTTGACTGCTCTCCTGCCCTCAAATCCGCCGCCGAGCGAATGTTCACAATGCGAAGTGATATTATAAGTTAAAAAACAAGCGAGCCGCAAGCGGCTCGCTTTTGTTATATTATGGTATCGTGATTCCTTCCGGAAGCTCGCTGAATATAATGCCATATTCGGTTTCAAATGCCACGCGCACCTTGTAATTGCCCGATCGAAAATGCCCTATGGCATATCCCGCCTCAATTTCATCATTCGTTAGAAATTGCACGTGCTTTGTGCCATTTGCTTCCGCATCCTGCCAGATGATAAACAACGGATTTGCATTAGCCCCGGCAAAGTTGACTTGAACCTCTTCTATGTCCTCACCCGGTGTTGCCTCGGAT
>JAFQLG010000049.1 GCA_017414605.1 Clostridia bacterium | reverse complement strand
GCAATGATAAGATGGTTATGCAAAGACTTAAGGACGCGGCAGAGAAGGCAAAGATCGAGCTTTCCGGCATGTCCGCATCCAACATCAACCTTCCTTTCATAACCGCAACCGCACAGGGACCTCTTCACTTTGAGGCAACCTTGACAAGAGCAGAATTTGATCGCATCACATCCGACCTTGTAGAAGCAACCATGGGTCCCACAAAGCAGGTCATCCGCGACTCCGGACTTTCCGTTTCCGAGATCGACAAGATACTCCTCGTTGGCGGTTCTACAAGAATTCCCGCGGTTCAGGAGGCAGTTAAGAAGTTCACGGGCAAGGAGCCCTTCAAGGGCATCAACCCCGATGAATGCGTAGCTATCGGCGCGGCAATTCAGGGCGGCGTTCTCGGCGGCGACGTAAAGGACCTCCTTCTGCTTGACGTAACGCCCCTCTCGCTCGGTATCGAAACCATGGGCGGCGTGTTCAACAGGATCATTGACAGAAATACCACAATTCCCGTAAAGAAGAGCCAGATCTACTCCACCGCGGCAGACGGACAGACCTCGGTTGAGATCCACGTTCTTCAGGGCGAGCGCGAGATGGCGGCTTATAACACAACTCTCGGTCGCTTCAGCCTTGACGGAATCGCTCCCGCACCCAGAGGAATTCCTCAGATCGAGGTTACCTTTGACATCGACGCTAACGGTATCGTTAACGTAACCGCTTGCGACAAGGGAACGGGCAAGGAGCAGCATATCACTATCACGTCCTCTACCAATATGTCCAAGGAAGACATCGAGAAGGCAGTTAAGGACGCGGAAAAGTTTGCAGAAGAAGACAAGAAGGCAAAGGAAGCCGTTGACGTTAAGAACAGAGCAGACACGATGATCTTCCAGAGCGAAAAGACACTCACCGAGCTTGGCGACAAGGTTGACGCGGCTGATAAGGCAGACGTTGAGGCGGCTATCGCAAAGCTTAAAGAAACTGTTCAGGGCGGCAACACCGAGGCTATCAAGGCTGATACCGAGGCGCTTGAAAAGTCCTTCTATAAGATCTCCGAAAAGCTCTATGCACAGTATCAGCAGGCGCAGGGTGATCCCAATGCCCAGGGCGGAAACGGCGGTGCACAGGACGGTCAGTTCTACGACGCAAGCTACGAGGATAATTCCGACAATAAGTAATGGTTTTTTGCGGGAAAGGCTGAATCCAGCCTTTCCCCAATCGACTTTGATATTTTTCCGCATACGTTGTTGCTCCTCAAAAGCGGCTTGACGTAGGAAACTACGCCTGTGCCTTGCTTTTTCCGGTGCGCCTAGTCTGCGAAAAAATCTCTTTGTCGTGTCCTATTTGGATTTTTGTATTTAGTTGTTAGAAAGAGGGTGCAGGGAGAACCCTTTTGCCTAAAAGTTTCTCCCTGCATAAAGAAAGTAAGGTATGGCAGATAAAAGAGATTATTATGAGGTGCTGGGTGTCAGCAAGGGCGCGAGCGAGGCGGAGATAAAGAAAGCATACCGTTCGCTTGCAAAGAAATACCACCCGGACGTCAACCCCGACAATAAGGAAGCGGAGGCAAAATTCAAGGAGGTCAACGAGGCCTACGAGGTTTTGTCGGACGCGGATAAAAAGGCAAAATACGATCAATATGGCCATGCGGCGTTTGACCCCACCCAGGGAGCAGGCGGTTTCGGTGGCTTTGGCGGCTTTGGAGGCGGCTTTGACGTTGATCTTGGAGATATATTCGGCAGCTTTTTCGGCGGCGGCAGCACAAGGCAGAGAAGAAATGGACCGCAGCGCGGCGAGGATATAGAGCTTGAGGTTACTATCAGCTTTGAGGAAGCTGTATTCGGTTGCAAAAAGGACGTGACCTTTACAAAGTATGCAAAATGCTCAAAATGTAAGGGAAGCGGAGCCGAGAGCGGCGAGGCGGAGACCTGTCCCACCTGTCGCGGAAGCGGACAGAGGCGCGTTATGCAGAATTTGGGCGGAATGCAGTTCCAGACAACGACAACCTGCGATACCTGTCGCGGAACGGGAAGATACATCAAAAATCCCTGCAAGTCTTG
The DNA here is from genome assembly GCA_017414605.1 of Clostridia bacterium. The sequence goes on along the minus strand of JAFQLG010000049.1, from coordinate 4,560 downwards.
TCGCGGAACGGGCTTTGAGCGCGTGACCAAGAAGATAAGCGTTGACATTCCTGCGGGAATAGATCATGGCAAGGGACTTGTGATTCGCGGTGCGGGCAACGACGGCAAGCTGGGCGGCCCCGCAGGCGACGTGCTTGTAATGATCAGCGTTCGCCGCAGTCAGACCTTCAGGCGCGAGGGCTATAACCTCTATTGCGAGGTTCCGATAACCGTTGCCGAGGCGACCTTGGGCGCGGAGATAGAGATACCTACGCTTGAGGGCAGGGAGAAGTATACCATTCCCGAGGCAACGCAAACGGCAACCACCTTTGCATTGCGCGGACGAGGTGTACCGATAGTTAATTCTACCCGTCGCGGAGACCTGTATTTCACGGTCAACGTTGAGATACCGCGCGGACTTACCGACAAGCAAAAGGCGCTGCTCCGTGAGTTTGCCGAGGCATGCGGCGAAAACAATTACTCCAAGAAAAAGTCTTTTTTCAAAAAGGATAAGAAATAATTTATGAGTGACTGTGTAGATAAAGATTACGTCTGCGGCGACTATGGCGACGTTGGCGAATGGGTTGAGATAAAGGTTACCGTTAAGACCGAGCAGCTGGACGCGCTTGTAGAGCTTATGAGCGAGTTTGACACAAATCTGCTCATCGAGGACTTGAGCGATATCGACCTCAAGACCTGCTATGGCGACCTCATTGACGAAAAGATACTGAACGCCGACAAAACGCATGCCTCGGTTTCATATTTCGTGCCCGAGGATACCGATATGGAAGCGATGATGAAGCGGCTGCGCGAAAGACTTTGCGCCTGCGGATTTGGCGAGGCTGAAGTTGAGGTCATAGGCCACTGCGAGCAGGACTGGGCAAACGCCTGGCGCGAGTTTTACAAGCCCTTCAAGATCGGCAGGATAGCTATCGTTCCCGCTTGGGAGAGCTATGAGGCAGAGGAGGGCGAGCTTGTGGTCAGAATGGATCCGGGAATGGCATTCGGAACGGGAACGCACGAAACCACAAGGCTTATAATCGGTCTTTTGCAAAAATACGTTAAAGAGGGAATGAGCCTGCTTGACGTTGGAACGGGAAGCGGAATTCTGGCAATCTGCGGAGCGATGCTGGGCGCAGACTTTTGCCGCGCTTACGACATTGACCCGATGAGCGTTCGCGTTGCCAATGAAAACGTTGCGCAAAGCGGACTTTCGGATAAGATCACGTGCGAGCAGAGCGACCTTCTTAAGCAGGTTGAAAACACCGTCGGCGGCTACGATGTGATCTGCGCAAACATCGTTGCGGACATCATTATCCGTATGACGCCCGACGTTGCACCGTTTATGAGCGACCGCACGGTGCTTTTGGCATCGGGAATCATCGCGGAGCGCTGTGACGACGTTGTCAGCTGCTTTGAGCAGCATGGCTTTAAGATAGTTGAAAAAGCTACCGATAACGGCTGGTGCGCATTGGCGGTAATGCTCAAATAACAAACGAAACAAGGCGGTTTTACGCCTTGTTTTTTTTACCTTCAGCACAAAAACACCCTAAAATCCGCATTTTACCCCCGAAAATCTACCACTTGGCGAAAAGTGCTTTACAAATGAGGATAAAAATGGTAAAATCAAGCTATCGGAGGTGAGGACAGCTTTGAGAATAAAGATTGAAATAACGGAGGGATCCGAGGAGATAGTTATTCGCTGTCGCGAGCGTGACGAGCGCATAAGCGAGCTTGAGCGCGCGCTTGACAATGCCTTGAAGGGAAGCGGCGAGATGGCGCTGTTCTCGGGCGGCGCGGAGTTTTACGTTCCCAAAAAGGAGATACTGTTTTTTGAGAGCGAGGGCGACAAGATATACGCGCAGACCGCCGATAAGCGTTATGCCACCGCGCATAAGCTCTTTGAGCTTGAGGATATGATGCCCGCGTATTTTGTGCGCATATCAAAGTCAACTATCGCAAACGTAAAGGCGATAGCATCCTTGCGCCGCGAGGTGACGGGGAACGGAGAGCTGACCTTTAAGGGCTGCCAAAAGAGCGCTTATTTTTCGCGCGGATACTACAAAAAATTAAGAGAAAAAATTGACGAAGTGAGGTTTTCAAAATGAAGGGTTGGAAAATATTCTGGGGATTGGCATTTATCGCGATCGCGGTATTTCTGATACTTGAGGCGCTTGGTGTTATCGCCCCGATAACGAGTATGGTTGGCGAGATAACCTTCTGGCAGGCGGTCGGTGGCGTTGGACTTTTGTGCGCCATAGTTTCACTCTTGTGCGCAGGACAGGTGTGGGAGATATTTGTGCTTCTGGGCTTTCTCTTTATGATATTTGAGAAAAATATCGCATACGTTTGCGGTATCGAGGGCGGCGATATCATCAACAATTGGCTGGTATTCGGCTGCTCGCTTTTGCTTTCGGCAGGCTTTATGTTTCTTATCCCTACCAGAAAAAAGAAAAGAAAGAACCGCGGAGCAGTTGTGATAAACGTAAAGGACAACGAGATGGGCGCGGCAGAGGTCTATATCGACTGCGAGGAGTTTGGAAATACCGATATGGAGCGCAGCGTGAGCAACAAGCTGGGCGCGCTTGAGGTGCGTTTTGAAAACGCGGATAAGTACAAGGGCGGAGCAACGTTGCACATTGACAACAAGCTGGGCGCAATCGAGATATACGTTCCCAAGAATTGGAAGGTAAAATACGGTGACGTTAACGTGTCGCTCGGCAGCCTTGACGTTGAGGCAGGCGAATGGGGTGACGACGACCCGATGCTCATACTTAAAGGCGAGGTTAGGCTCGGATCTGTTGATGTTGAAAGAGTATAATAATAATTTTGCGGCGGGGTTGCCCGCCGCTTTTTCTATTATAAAAGAATTTGCCAAAATCTATTTACAAAGTAAATAAGTTGTGGTATAATGTAAGTTGGATTGGAGCGGGCAGATGTTCCCGCGCTTTCCAAATACTATGTAGAGGTATAGAAATGACACTCGTTATCCTTGCGGCAGGCATGGGCTCGCGCTACGGCGGACTCAAGCAGATCGACCCCATCACAGAAAACAAAGAGTTTATAATTGATTTTTCTATTTTTGACGCGGTGAAGAGCGGCTTTGACAAGGTCGTTTTCATCATAAAGAAAGAAAATCTTGAGGCGTTCAAGGAAACGGTCGGCTCCAGAGTTGAGCCTTTCGTAAAGGTTGAATACGCTTTTCAGGAGATCGATAATCTCCCCGAAGGATTTGCTGTTCCCGAGGGAAGACAAAAGCCTTGGGGCACGTCCCATGCGTTGCTTTGCGCTAAAGAGTTTATAGATGACAACTTTGCCGTTGTCAACGCGGATGACTTTTATGGCAGAGATGCTTTTGTAAAGCTTGCTGCACATCTTAAGACTATCAAGCCCACCGACACCCATTATTGCATGGTCGGTTACGTTCTGCGCAACACGCTTACCGAAAACGGAACCGTTTCGCGCGGCAGATGCTCGGCAGACGAACGCGGAATGCTGGTTTCTATCAAGGAGCTTACCAAGATAAAGATGGCAGGCAACGATGCCGAATTCCTTGACGATGACGGCGAATGGAAGGCGCTCTCGGGCGACACCATCGTTTCCATGAACTGCTGGGGCTTGACTCCCGCGATCTTCCCCGAGCTTGAGCGCGGATTTGTAAACTTCCTCTCGGGCGAGGGCGGCAAGGCGCTCAAGAGCGAATACTATCTGCCCGGCTCGGTTGACGAGATAATGAAGGCAGGCAAGTGCGATGTAAAGGTCTATCCTACAACCGCATCGTGGTACGGAGTTACCTATTCCGAGGATAAGCCTGCGGTCGTGGCATCCATAAAGTCGCTCATTGATAGCGGCGAATACCCCGCAACCCTTTGGAAATAATCATTTGAGGTGAATTATGATCGATCATAACTTGACAGAAAACGACGTCAGAATGTCCGCCTCGCACTTCAACGTTGAGGGCGAGATAATAAATATTGAGGAGTGCCTTAACGGACACATAAACAGAACCTATTTTTTGACCTACAGCACGGGCAAGAGATACGTTATGCAGATGGTCAACACCGATATTTTCAAAAAGCCCGATGAGGTCATGGAGAATATCGTTGGCGTTACCGAGCATATCAGACAGGGCTATATAAATGCGGGCATCGATCCCGACCGCCGCGCGCTCAACGTTATCTGGACAAAGAGCGGCAAGTGGGGCCACGTGGACCGCAGAGGAACCTATTGGAGAATGTACGATTTCGTTGAGGACAGCGACTGCTTTATGAAGGTCGAGTCCGCCGAAATGTTCACCAAGGTTGGATATGCGTTTGGTCAGTTCCAGATGCAGCTCAAGGATTTCGATGCATCAAAGCTGCATGAGTCCATTCCCAACTTCCACAACACCGAGTGGAGATTTGACAATCTTCTCAAGGCTATTGAGGAAAACAGATCGGGCCGCGCGCATCTTGTTGCGGACGAGATCAAGTTCGCGCTTGACAGAAAAGAGATCACCTCTTACATAAACCGCAGCATCGCAGAGGGTAAGCTCAGCTTGCGCGTAACGCATAACGATACCAAGCTCAACAATATCATGAT
>JAFQLG010000048.1 GCA_017414605.1 Clostridia bacterium | reverse complement strand
CTTGAAGGTGACGGAGGTGACCGTGCCCTTGAGCATGCCCTTGTCGGGAGCTACAACGTCAACGTCCTCGGGGCGAACTACAACGTCAACCGCCTGATTCTTGCCAAAGCCTGCATCCACGCAGTCAAACGTATGACCCGAGAAACGCACGCGGCGGTCCTGAAGCATAACGCCGTCAACTATGTTGGATTCTCCGATAAAATCGGCAACGAAAGCATTTTCGGGCTCATTGTAAATATCCGTGGGAGAGCCTATCTGCTGGATCTGTCCGTTTGCCATAACGACAACGGTATCGGACATGGAGAGAGCTTCCTCCTGGTCGTGAGTTACGTATATAAACGTGATACCCGTGGTCTTTTGTATCTTTTTGAGCTCGTTCTGCATATCCTTGCGCAGCTTTAAGTCGAGCGCGCCGAGCGGCTCGTCAAGCAGCAGAACCTCGGGCTCGTTTACCAATGCGCGCGCTATCGCAACTCGCTGTTGCTGACCGCCCGACAGGGTGGTAACGCGGCGGCGCTCAAAGCCCTTGAGGTTAACGAGAGCGAGCATTTCACGTACCTTTGTTCTTATTTCCTCCTCGGGAGTCTTTTTGAGGCGCAGACCGAAGGCTACGTTTTCAAAGACATTGAGGTGAGGGAAGAGCGCGTATTTTTGGAAAACGGTATTTACGGGGCGCTCGTGCGGGGGAACGTCCTTGACGCTTTTGCCGTCGAATTGAACGTCACCTGTATCGGGAGTTTCAAATCCGCCGATTATTCGCAGAGTGGTGGTTTTTCCGCATCCCGATGGTCCGAGAAGGGTAACAAATTCTTTGTCGTGGATCCTCAGGTTGATATGGTCGAGCACGAGCTCGCCATCATAGGATTTTGACACGTCAGTCAGGTTGATGATTACTTCCTTTTTCATTACACATAAAAACTCCTTTAAAACTTGACATTAGCGCGATGTCCTGTGTCAGACGCCGAGCCGAAATTTTTGATGCGTTGTTCGACAATGTGACCAAGGTGTTGCCTTTCTGTATCCGTCTTAGAACGACAATGCTTACGCCCAAAAAAAGACAAAAGGCAGTCTTATTTTCGGGCAGTAAACGACAAATTATATTTTATCATAATTTCGTTCACATTTCAATAGGTTTTGAGATAATTCTATTAAAAACTCCAATAATTCATATAAATACAAGGTTAATCTCCCGTTTTCCGTGATTTTTTGGTCAAATTTAATCAAATTCTCGGTTTTTCTCCTGAAATCTCCCAAATGCTCCCAAAAACGTTTTGGTGCCCAAAGGTGGCTATTGCGCGGCGATATTCTTGATCTTCTCGCATAATGCGTCCACCTCGTCTGCGCCGTTGAAAAGTCCAAAGCCTATGCGCAGGGCTCCTGCCGCACCTGTGCCTAGAGCTTTGTGCGCCAGGGGCGCGCAATGATAGCCCGTGCGCAAGCAAAAGCCCGCCGATGACAAGTCCCTGCCAACATCATCGGGATATTTGCCTTCCAGATTAAATAGCAGAACACTTCCCGAATGCTCGGGTGCATATATGCGCACGCCGTCAATGACGGAAAGCTGATCAAAGGCGCGCCGCCACAAAGCGCACTCGTAATCGTGAATGCGCCGTATACCTATGCCGCGAACAAAATCCAGAGAGGCACAAAGGCCTGCAATGGCGGGCGTGCAAAGCGTTCCGCCCTCATATCTCTCGGGTGCAGCTGCTCCCATATGGAGATCCAGCGAATTAACCCCGTTTCCGCCCTCTATAAGCGTATCCAGCGTTATGCCATCGCCCGTCAGCATTATTCCCAATCCCTGCGGAGCATAGAGCCCCTTGTGTGCGGGCATACACAAAACGTCTATACAGTATTCCTTCATATCGATAGGAAGATGCCCTGCGGACTGCGCCGCATCCACAACGAACAAAAGCCCATGGCGGCGGCAAAATGCACCTATCTCGCTTATTGGCAGGGAATAGGAGCATACGTTTGAGGCGTGGGTGCATACCACGGCGCGCGTATCGGGGCGTAGTTTTTTTATTATGGAGGCGAGGATATCCTTTGCGGTAAGGCGGCGCGAGGCGCTATAAGCCTCGAAAATATCGTAGGTGAGCTTTTTTTGTGCTGCGAGGTGAGCGATGGGGCGCAGGACCGAGTTGTGTTCCATATTGCTGATAAGCACGTGCCCTCCCCTTGAGCCGACGATACCCTTTATAGCCATGTTGAGCGCATACGTGGTGTTGAGGGTGAATACTACGTTTTCGGCGTTGCATACAAACATATCGGCAAGCTTTTCGCGCGCTTCAAAAACGGTTTCCGCGCTCCTCATTGCCAGAGTGTGCGCTCCGCGGCCTGCGTTGCCGCAATAGTATCTAATGCATTGCTCTGTGGCGCAAAGTACGCTCTCGGGCTTTGGATAGGTGGTTGCGGCGTTATCAAAATAGATGATTTTTTGTGTTGCCATAGTGCTTCTCCTTATAGGCGGGCGACTGCTACCGCAATCGCCCGCCCGGGTGTTTGTGGTTATTATTTATTTTCGGGTGAGTCCCGCGCTTGAAAGCATTCCCTGTATGCTTCCCGAAAGCTCGCAGGGATATTCAATGCCGTATATGCAGCCGCGGCTGTTCTCGGATGCGCTGATCTTTATAACTTCGCACGTTATGCCGCGAGAAGACAAAATGCGCCGCGCCCTCATAGCCAACGTTACAGACCCGAGAGTAGCGCGGCAACGCGCGCGCGACGGCGACGGTTCAAATCTCATCATATTTTTACCTCCTTTGAGGTCCTCGCCTCAATACAGTTTATGCGGACGGCCGGCGGAGTGATATAGCGCTGTTTGTAAGTTCGATATATTTTTTCAAAATACTTGATTTTTTGCGCGCGTTAATGTATAATGTAAAGTGGATAAAAATATGGCGCGAAACAAAGATTTCGCACGGAGGTTAACATGAGCCAGGACAGAGTTTCAAAGATCAATTATTATCTTGATATTGCACAAACCGTGGCAGAGAGAAGCACCTGCCTGCGCCGCAATTTCGGCGCAATCATAGTAAAGGACGACGTTATTGTTTCAACGGGATATAACGGCGCCCCCAGAGGTCGCGCAAACTGCACCGATCTCAATTACTGCATGAGAGATAAGCTGGGCATTCCCAGAGGCGAAAGATACGAGCTTTGCCGCTCCATTCATGCTGAGGCTAACGCTATTATCTCTGCGGCAAGAGAGCGCATGCTTGGCGCAACCTTGTATATGGTTTGCACTAACCCCAAGGATAAGAGCCTCTATGCAGGCACTTCCAGCTGTATGATGTGTAAAAGACTTATCATAAATGCCGGTATCGAAACCGTTATCGTTCGTGATACGGAGGATGAATACAGAATTATTCCCGTTTCCGAATGGATAGAGAACGACGATTCTCTTTCCGGTGTGTTTGGATATTGACATAGGCATTTTGCTGCTTGCAAAACGGAGAGAAAAATGGAACAAAAGAAAAAAAGAATATATCCCGAGAGATTGACTGCGGGGCACATAGTGGGTGCGGCAAAGCTTGAAAAGCTGTGCTTTTCACAGCCCTGGAGCGAAAAAAGCCTGGAGCTTTTGACCAAAGAGGGCATAGGCGTAGGCTTTATATGCTCCTCGGAGGGCAACGTTTGTGCTTACGGCGGAATGATGGTTGCGGTTGACGAGGGTCAGATAACCAATATCGCCACGCACCCCGATTATCGCAGGCGCGGATACGGACGCGCTGTCGTTGAGGCGCTGATAAAATATGCAAAAAACAACGGTCTTGATTCTATATCGCTTGAGGTGCGCGAATCCAATACTGCTGCGATAGCGCTTTATGAAAGACTGGGTTTTCGCGTTGAGGGAAAAAGACGCGACTTTTACACAAGGCCCACAGAGTCGGCTCTCGTTATGATATGGCGCGCGAAATAAGGCGCGATCAAGCTAAAACATATTTTAAGGAACGTTTTTATGTACATTTTGGGAATGGAGAGCTCGTGTGATGAAACGAGCGCGGCTATAGTTGAATATAAATGCGGCAGGTTTGAGATCAAGTCAAACATTGTGGCATCGCAGATAGAAACACATCGCCTTTACGGCGGCGTTGTACCCGAGATAGCCAGCCGCGCGCACATAGAGGCTATTTCCTCTATAACCGAGGAGGCGCTGGACACGGCGGGCATATCCTTGAGCGACGTGGACTGCATTGCGGTCACCACCCACCCGGGTCTTATCGGCGCTTTGCTGGTGGGCGTGAATTTTGCAAAATCTTTGGCGTTTGCCAATAATATACCCCTGGTTTCAGTCAATCACATAAACGGACACGTGAGCGCAGCTTATCTGTCCGATAAGGAGCTTGAGCCTCCATTTCTGGCGCTTGTGGTATCGGGAGGACATACCTCGATGTACGTTTGCGGCGAGGATAGGAGCCTTTGCGAGATAGCCACCACGCGCGACGATGCGGCGGGAGAGGCTTTTGACAAGATAGGCAGAGTTATCGGCCTTCCTTACCCGGGCGGCGCGGCGCTTGACAAGCTGGCTTACGAGGGAGATAGCAAGGCGATAAAGCTTCCTTCACCCGCTTTGCAGGGAACGATGGACTTTTCTTTCAGCGGAATTAAAACCGCCGCGCTCAACTATATCAACTCCGCAACGCAAAAGGGCGAGGAGATATGTCGCGCGGACGTTGCAGCCTCATACACCAAGACAATTGTGGAAGCGATAGCCAAGCAAACTGCGGCGGCGCTTGAGCATACAAAGCTCAAAACGCTGGTCCTTGCGGGCGGAGTTGCAGCAAACTCTCATCTGCGAGCGCGCATTGGTGAGGTGTGCAAAAAGACGGGCGTTAAATTTGTCGTACCCCCGATCTCGCTATGCGGCGACAACGGGGCTATGATTGCGGCGGCAGGCTGCTTTGAGTATCTTGCGGGCCGGCTGAGCGATACCTCGCTGAATGCCTCGGCATTGGATTAACGCATTAAAAAACAGGCAAGAAAAATCTCCGTTTTTGCCCTTTTTGATAGTTTGTCAAATGGATTTTTGTATATTTTGACGATGACATAGAACGGTTGTTTCCACATAGGTTTTCCACAGCTGTGGAAAAAGTGCGGAAGAGCCGCCAAATTTCGACAAAAATGTATAAATATTAGTGTTAAGTTGCCTTAAAAACCCTTATTTTACAAGGATTTTTGTGGATAATCCTGTGGAAACTGTGGATAAATAGAACGCTTGGTCGGTTGTGGAAAACTCAAAATCGGCGATTTTGGGGCGAAAATCGGCTTTTGTCCGATGCTGTTTAGCCTTGGTTTGATGCTCCAAAATTGGTAAATTTGCCCAAATATTGTAAAAAGGTACAAAAACAGCGATCGGATGTGCAATCTGCATGTCGAAAGACATTGACGTTATACCAAATACATCTTACATTAAGGAATAGAAAAGTGAAATACGTAGTTAGATTTGAAGGCGACACGGTAGCACTTCCGTCTGCCGCTATGGACGTTATAAACCGTGCAAACGCTTGTGAATTGAGAGTGCTTTTATGCCTCTGCGGCAATCGGGAAAGCACTGACATAAAGACACTTGCCCGCCTCACGGGCTGTGATGGCGATGAGGTGCGAGATGCGATTGCATTTCTGCGCGGCGCGGGGCTTATTGAGGCTCGCGATGATAAAAAAGCTGCGCCCAAGAAGAAAGCGAGCGCTAAAAAAGGCGCTGACGAGCAAACTCAAGCGGAAGAGGCAGACAAGGCGGAAATAGCTCGCGCAAAAAAGCTGCAGCGCGAGGAAGAGCTGCCAAACTATACTTCAGCTCAGCTATCCAACATGCTTGAAACGAGAGCTGATATCGTGACCCTTGTGGACGAGGGTCAGAATATCCTTGGCAAAATGTTTAACTATAAAGAGGTAAACGTGCTTGTCGGTCTTGTGGATTATCTGGGACTCGACCAGGAATACATACTGATACTTATGTCCCATTGCGCATCGCAGGGAAAGAAAACGCTGCACTATATCGAAAAGACTGCGTTCGGTCTTTACGATGACGGTATCTGCACTTCTCAGCAGCTTGAAGCGGAGCTTGAAAGAAGAGAGCGCACCCTGGCGATAGAGGGTAAGATAAGGAGCCTTTTCGGCCTTGGCTCAAGAGCTCTTACTACCAAGGAGAAAAAGTTTATTTCGGCTTGGGTTAGCGATTTCGGTTATGGCGAGGATATTATTTCAAAGGCTTATGAGGTCACGGCAGACGCAACGGGAAACGCTTCCATGCCCTATGCAAATTCTGTGCTTGAGCGCTGGAACGCGCAGGGGCTTAAAACGCTTGAGGACATAGAGGCATCGTATCAAAAGAGCAAAGCTGAGGGCAAAAAGCACGAGGGAAGCTTTGATACGGACGAATTTTTTGAGGCTGCGGTTCGCCGCGCACTTGGAAACAATTAAATCTATTTTACAGTCGCCAATAGCGACAAAGTGGAGAAATTATGGGATTTAACAGAGAGAATTATGCCAGAATAAAGCAGGAATATGAGGGAAAGTATCTGCGCGCGCAGGAAGAAGCACAGTTTCGCCGCGCCGAAGTGCATGACAGAATTCCCGAGATAAGAGATATAGACCGCGAGCTGTCGCTCACAGGTCTTGAGATATTCAGGGCAACGGTGAGCTGTGACGAGGCGGCATTGGCGCTTGTCAATCAGAAGAACAGAGATCTGCTCGCTCGCCGCGCCGAGCTGCTTGAAAAAAACGGCTTTCCGAAAAGCTATACCGAGATCAAATACGAGTGTGCCGAGTGCGGAGATACGGGCGTTGTCGGCAGCCACATGTGCGCTTGCATGAAGAAAAAGCTTGTTCGCGCGGGCATTGAGTCCTCGGGTATGGGTGATCTTATTGAAAGACAGCGTTTTGATAACTTCAGCCTGAATTACTATAAGGGCAACGAGACTGAATACAGAAGAATGTCTTCCATATATTCCATACTCAAGCAATACGCCGAAAATTTTGATGCGGAAAAGGCGCAGAGCATTGCTTTGCTCGGCGGCACGGGACTTGGTAAAACGCATTTGTCAAGCGCGCTCGCAGGAGTTATTATCGAGAACGGAAACGACGTTTATTACACCGGCGCTATGAATATGTTTGCGGACTTTGAGCAAAAGCGCTTTGGAAGCAACTCAGGATTTGATGCGAGCGGCGACGTTTCAAAATACTTTACCTGCGACCTGCTTATCATTGACGACGTTGGAACGGAGATGTCCAATCAGTTTTCCGTTTCTTGCCTATATAACGTGATAAACACGCGCTTAAATCGCAAAAAGCCCACTATCATCAGCACAAATCTTACGCAAGATGAGTTCAGAAAGAGATATTGGGACAGAATATCAAGCAGGGTATTTGGCGAATTTTTGGTTCTGCCCTTTGCGGGAACCGATATAAGACAGCAAAAGCTGCAAAAAGTATAAAAGCCGAAAAGGACCGAAGATCAAAATCGGTCCTTTATTTTTTCATTGTTTGCATAATGTTCAAATTTTGGCGCAAAATATTAGTGTTCCGATAGGAAAGGAGTTTTCATTATGCATACAATAACAAAAGAGGCTCAGCTGCTTGAGCAATTATATAAAAACGTTAAGATGGGCTCGGATTCCATTATAAAGCTGCTTGACAAAGCGAGCGATGGGGAATTCAAAACTCATCTTACCAAGCAGATAAACGGCTATGAGGGGCTGGCGACAAAAATAAAAAAACGCCTCTCCGATATGGGTGAAGAGGCAAAAGAGGAGAACGTTATGGTAAAGCTGTGGACCAGCGTTGGAATGGCGATGAATACCATGATGGATTCCTCGGACAGTCATTTGGCGCAGCTGGTTGCAGAGGGCTCTACAATGGGTATCACCGATGCCATAAAGCTTTTGCGCGAATATGAAAATACCAACGTATCCGAGCAGGCTCTTGACATTGTTCGCGACGTTATCAAATTTGAGGAGCACAATCTCGAGGTTGCCAAGTCCTTTATATAATAAAAAATCACACGCGGAAAAATCCGCGTGTGTCCTTTTTTTATTTACCGCTAAGATGCTTGGCGAGATGCTCGATAGCCATTTTGTATCCCTCAAAGCCAAAGCCTGCAAAGGTCTTGATGGCAACCAGGGAAACGTAAGAGAAGCGTCTGAACTCCTCGCGCGCGTTAATATCGGAAATGTGCACCTCAACCGTGGGAATTCCAACGGCCTTTATGGCATCAAGAATAGCAACCGAGGTGTGGGTATATGCGGCGGGGTTTATAACGATGCCGTCAAATTTCCCCAATGCATCTTGTATTTTGTCAACTATTGCGCCCTCGTGATTAGATTGATAGATCTCAAACTGCGCGCCCAGATCGTCGCAGCTTTTCGATATAAGCTCGCAGAGGGCACAATAATCGCGCTTGCCATATATTGCGGGCTCGCGCAAGCCCAGAAGATTGAGATTGGGACCGTTTATTATGAGAACCTTCATTTTATTTTCCTCCGATAGCTTTGATTATCTCGTCCGAGCATTGCCCGGGCGCGGTATCGTTTGATACCTCAAGGTCGCAGAAGCGGCGATACATGGGCAGTCTTTCCTTGTACATAGCCTCAAGGTCTGCGCCGATGGAGAGCGGTCTGCCCTCGCGCGAGAGCAGGGAGAGATCGCGGCGGATAAACACCACGTTGGCATTTTGACAGAGTGAATTGTAGTTTTCGGGGTGTGTTACGATGCCACCGCCCGTAGCTATAACGCATCCGCTCATTTTACCTGCCTCTTTGGCGGCGCGATGCTCAAGCTCTCTGAAATAGCTCTCGCCATGAGCTGCAAAAATTTCGGGAATAGAAGTGCCCGCGGCATCAACGATCATTTGGTCGGTATCTATAAGCTTTCGCCCAAGCCTGTCTGCAAGGATCTTGGCTATTGTGGTTTTGCCGCATCCGGGCATACCGATAAGAACGATATTCTTGGTTTCCGCTTGTATCTCGCGCGTAATTTTGCCGATCTCGCAATCGTCGATCTTAACGTTCAAAAACAACTCGCAGGCGCGCTTCGCCTGCGCAACCAGCATTGAAAGACCGTTTACCCCATTGATGCCAAGCGCCTCTGCATCAAGCAAAAGCTTGGTCTTTGCGGGGTTGTATATCATATCGGCAACCGCCTCCACGCCCGTAAAGCGCGAAAGCTGTATGGGTGATTTCTCGTTGTTCGGATACATACCAACGGGAGTGCAATTTATAATTATCTCACAGTCCGCTGCTTTCTCGTATACGTTTTCATAGTTTATCTCGCCCTTGCGCGAAACAAACGTGATCTTTTCAGCGCCCATGTCGGAGCATACGGCATAAGCCGTGGCAGAAGCCCCACCTGTGCCGAGAATGGCAACTTTTTTGCCGCGCACGCTGATATTGCCTGCGCAAAGCATATAGGAAAACCCGAAATAATCGGTGTTCTCGCCGCGCAAGGTGCCGTCCGCGCGTCTTATCAAGGTATTGACAGAGCCTATCTTTTTCGCCTCTTCCGATATTTCGTCGAGATAGGGCATGACGGCCTTTTTATAGGGAATGGTTACGTTGCAAACGTCAAAGCTTTCTTTGTTTTTAACAAAGCCGCCAAGCTCGTCCTCGGAAAGCTCAAAGAGCGTGTAGGAATAATCCGCAAGCCTTTTATGTATCTGCGGGGAAAAGCTATGGCGCAACGTTTTGCCGATAAGGCCGCATTTTACCTGCTTTTTGTTTTCTATCATAAGGCTCTCCTTACACTATTTCGGAGTATGCTCCCAGCAGCTTGTAGCGCTCTCCGCGCGCCTCAAGCTCGCAAAGCAGACGTTCAAGAGCCTCGGAGTATACCGATACGGTGAAGTCAAAGTAAAACATGGATTCAAAATCGCGCTCGGGTATAGGGGAGGACTCGAGCTTGGTCATATTTATTCCCAGCGCATTAAAGCATGAAAGCACGTTATAGAGCGCACCCGGTCTGTTGGGCGTTACCATCATAAGCGAGAGCTTGTCCGCTCCGGGATATATCTCGGGAGTTTTGGAGATGCAGATAAAGCGCGTGTAATTGTTGCCCATATCCTGAACCGAGGGAGCGATGTTTGAAAGCCCATACAGCTCTGCGCAGAAGCGAGAGGAAAGCGCCGCGATATCGTTTCTGTCCGATTCGGCAACCGCCTTTGCCGCCGCAGCGGTGTTCTGCATAACGGTTATTTTAACGTTTCCAAGTGAGCGCAAAAATGCTCCGCATTGGTTTATTGCCTGCTCGTGTGACACTATCTCGCGGATGTCCGAAAGCTGTACGCCCTTTTTGCACAAGAGGTTGTGGTCAATTTTTAGCCTTACCGAGCGCACGATATGAAATTCGTGGCGCAGCATAAGCTCATACACCTTTTTAACCGAGCCTGCCGTGCTGTTTTCAATGGGAAGCACGCCATAGCGGCATTCTCCGCGCTCAATAGCCGAGAACACGTTGTCAAAGGAGGAGAAATAGCTGATGGAGGGAAGCTCGAAAAGCTTTTCTGCGGCTATTTGCGAATATGCGCCCTCAACTCCCTGACAAGCCACGCGCGCGCGCGCGGGGAACATTTTTTTAGTTGAAGCGAGAGCGCTCTTTATGCTCTCATAGACCTCGGAGCGCCCCTGGAGCTTGGTATACTGATATGCGCGCGAAACGTCCAGCATTGTGTGATACAGTGTGCGCGCGTAAACGTCAAACTCTTCGCCCGCCATATCGGATATTCTTGCCAGCAGAGCGCGCTCGCGCTCCGCATCCAGCACGGGAAGGGAGTTTTCTTTCTTATATTGGGCAACGGATGCGGCAACGGTCATGCGCTCTTTGAAAAGCTTTACCATCTGCTCGTCTGTCGCGTTGATCTGTTGTCTTAGCTCGTTGAGATCAAGTGCCATATGTTTGCCTTTCGTGTGTTAGGAAGTCAATTGTTATCAAGCAGCATATCGTATATCGCGATAGCTGCTGCCGCCTCAAATACGGGAACGGCGCGGGGAACTATACATGGGTCGTGTCTGCCGCCGATAGAAAGCTTTACGTTTTCCATACGCGAAAGTGACACGCTGTCCTGCTCCTTGGCGATGGAGGGTGTAGGCTTTACTGCCGCGCGGAAGATTATGGGCATTCCGCTGCTCATTCCGCCAAGTATGCCGCCCGCATTATTGGTCAGGGTGGTTACCGTTTTTCCGTCTGTAACAAAGGGGTCGTTATTCTGTGAGCCGCGAAGCTTGGTTGAGCCAAAGCCCAGACCGAACTCTATGCCTTTAACGGCAGGAATGGCAAATACGATGGAAGATATTCTGCCCTCAACCGACATAAACATATGCTCGCCAAGGCCAGAGGGTGCGCCAACTATCGCACACTCCACAACTCCGCCGATACTGTCGCCCTCCTTCTTTGCCGCGGCAATAACTGCCCGCATCTCCTCGCCGCGCTCGTCGTCAAGCGCGGGAAAGCCTTTGCGACTTGCGGCATAAAGCTCGTTGTCCGACAGAGATACCGCATCAAAGGGGGTATCGCAAACGTTGCCAACGCAAGCTATGTGCGCACCGATACGTATTCCTTGGGCCTTAAGTATCTGCAAGCAGATGCCGCCCGCGATGCACATGGGAGCGGTAAGGCGACCCGAAAAATGACCGCCGCCGCGCAGATCAACGTTCTCGCCGTATTTCATTCTCGCCGCAAAATCTGCGTGAGAGGGGCGGGGAACGTCTTGGAAAGAGCGATAATCTCCACTGCGCTGATTCTTATTGTATATGACCGCCTCGATGACCTCGCCGTTTGTAACGTTGCCGTCAAGGCCCGATAAGAACACCGGCTCGTCGCTCTCTCGGCGAGCTGTGGAATAGGCATTTTGCCCGGGAGCTCGGCGCGATATAAAGGCGCGCAGCTCATCAAGGTCTATTTTATGACCTTGGGGGATTCCCGAAAGCTTCATGCCGATATGATCATCGTGCGATCCGCCGTATATCTTCAGTTTGAGATTTGTTCCGTAAGCGTTTTGCATAAGGACCTCTTTATTGAAAATTTTCTAAAAACGAGGGGTAAGATTTGTTGATCGCCTCAAAGCCCGACACTGTGACTGAGCCCTTGCACGCAAGGGATGCAACGGCTGCGCTCATCGCGATTCGGTGGTCGTTTGCAGAATCTGCAGTACCGCCTGAGAGATAAGACCTTCCGCGCACCGTCATTCCGTCCTCTGTGGGAGTGATATCGGCGCCGAGCGCGGATAGAAAAGAGCATACACTCCGAATTCTGTCGCTTTCCTTCAGGCGCAAACGCGAGGCGTTGAATACTGTAGTAGTGCCGCTTGCAACGGAGGCTGCCGTGCAAATAATTGGCACAAGGTCGGGAATATCACTCGCGTCAACCTCTATGCCGCAAAGCTTAGAGGGGTAAACGGTTATTCTACCTTTGTCACGCGTTATGCGCGCACCCATGCGTTTAAGTACGTCCAAAATCGCGCGGTCACCCTGGCGCGAGCTCTCATCAAGCCCGCAGACCGTTACTGCGCGGTTGCCGATGGCTCCTGCGCATAGGAAAAACGCGGCGTTTGACCAATCTCCGCCAACCTTAAAATGAGATGGTGAGCAAAGGCGTTCCTTACCGTTTATTGTAAACGTGCTTGTTTTTTTATGAAAAGCTATATCTGCGCCAAAGGCGAGCAGGGTATCAAGTGTCATCAGGATATAGGGGGCAGACTCTATGCTCTCGGTCAGCTTAAGTGTGCTTTTACCCTTGCTGACGGACAGAGCGAATAAAAGTCCGCTTACGTATTGTGATGAAACGTTTGCCGCGATCGCATAGTTTCCGCCGCAAAGCTCCCCGCCGACGATCAGTGGATTTGAGCCTTGCGGAGAGAGAGTAACGCCGTTTTCAGCCAAAAGCTCGTACATTGGAGAGAGCGGGCGATGTGGCAATCTGCCGCGCATCAGAAAGCGACAATTTGCGCCGAGAGCTGCGGCAAGCGGAATCAGAAAGCGGAGTGTTGAGCCCGATTCGCCTGCGTCAAGCTTGGCATTTTGGCTTACTTTCGAGATGGGGTCAACAAAAAATCCGTTTTCCCGCCTCTCTATTTTTGCACCCAGAGCGCATAGACAGCGCGCCGTGGCGTCAATATCGTTATTTGTGTCGTTACATTCGACAAAGCAGGGCGCGTCCGACAGCGCGGCGCAGATAAGCGCGCGGTGTGCCTCGGATTTTGAGGAAATGGCGCGCACTTCCGCCTTGGTCTGTGCATTTTCAAAGGTTTTGTTCATAAAGCCTCTCAAAGACCGAGCGAGAATATTTTCTCAAGCTCGTCCACGCTGATTTTATGTATTTGGGAATTGCCAATGCCGTGCGGTAGGATTACCGATATGGATTTTCCGCCGCGTTTTTTATCGTTAAGCGCTATGCTTGCAAGCTCGGACGCCGAAAACGGACAGCCTGTGGGTAAGCCATAAGACGCGATGCGATCGATTATTTCTTTACAATCGCTATCGGGGCAAAGTCCCATTTTTGCGGCGGCGCGAGCCATAATTGCCATTCCCATAGCAACTGCGCTGCCGTGCGATATTGAAAAGGCAGAAAGCATCTCAACGGCGTGCGCAGGTGTGTGACCGAGATTTAACAGCTGGCGCACTCCAACGTCGCGCTCGTCCTCATTTACTATGTCGCGCTTGTCCGCAACGCATTTTTCGATAACGTCCTCAAGTTGATGCTCTATAGGCTGACCCAGCTTGTCCCAAAGGGGCTTGTCATTGATTATTCCGTATTTAAGTACCTCTGCGCATCCGTCCGCAAAAACGGGGCGGGGCAGAGTTGAAAGTGTTTCGGGGTCACAAATTACGAGCGATGGCTGATAGAAGGCTCCAACAAGGTTTTTGCCCTCGGGAATGTCGATTGCGGTCTTGCCGCCAACCGAGGAATCCACCATAGCGAGCAGAGTTGTGGGTATCTGAAAAAATTTTATGCCGCGCAGATAGGTTGCTGCCGCAAAGCCCGCAAGGTCACCAACCACACCGCCACCCAGCGCCACAATAACGTCAGAGCGGGTTATGCGGTTACTTGCCATAAAGGAGAGCAGAGCAAGGTAGCTCTCGGCGCATTTGGACTGTTCGCCCGCCTCTATGGTAAAGCTTATAGCTTCAAATCCGCTTTTACCCAGCGAAGCTTGCACTCTGTCAAGATAGAGGGGGGCAACGTTTGTGTCGGTAACTATAACAGCCCGGCAGGGTGACGAAACGCCGCGGCACAGCTCGCCCGCGCGGTCGATTATTCCTTTTTCTATAAGCACGTCGTAGGTTAGCGACGCGTTTACCGTAACCTTTTTCATATTGATCTCCATTTCGCCGCATGCGGCGTAATAAATCGTTTTGATGACAACCTCTTCAGCCGTCTATTTGCTCTTTGGCTATGCGACCGTCGCGCAAAAGCGAGGTAAGCCTTTCGCGGTCGCCCTCTTTAATAGCCCCTCGGTATTGAGAAAGCGATTCTATGATGATGTCTATCTCATAGAGCAGAGGCTCGCGGTTTTCCAAAAACAGCTCGGACCACATATATTCGTTGAGCCAGGCAACGCGCGTCATATCCTTATAGCTTCCCGCAGAAAATCCCTTGTGATCCTTTGCGGTGGGACTTTTCACGTATGCGTTTGACACAACGTGAGCCAGCTGGGAGGTAAAGGCGATCATTTTGTCGTGTTCTTCTGCCGTGGTAAATGAAAATCTACCAAAGCCTGCGGGTATGAGCAGTTGCTTTATTTTCCCAAGCAGAGAGATGTCGTCAAACCTCGGCGGAACGATGACCATTGGCGCCGAGCGGAACATATTGGGCTTTGAATATTTGTAGCCCGAATGATGCGTTCCTGCCATGGGGTGACCGCCGACAAAGGTAAAGCCATACTCGCGCGCAAGCTCAAATCCGCACTCGCATACCTGCGCTTTTATGCCGCACAGGTCCATTACAACAGAGCTCTTGCCGAATTTTTGGGCGTTTGACTTAAGATATTCAATGCAAGCTATGGGATATAGTGCCACAAAAACAAGATCGCAGAGCGGAAGGGTGCTGTCGTCAAGCACGCCGTTAAGCGTACCGTCAAGGCGAGCAAAATCCACAATAGACTTATCCAGGTCGTATCCGTATATTTCATATTCAAGTGCCAGGGCATCGGAATAGGCTCTGTATGCCTTTGCCATAGAGCCGCCGATAAGTCCGAGTCCAACTACGCCTATCTTCATAATACTGCCTTTCGTTTGATCTTATAGTCTTATTATAACAAATAAATATATATATTTCAATATTTATTATTTAGCTGCCGCGCAAATTTTGTTAACGTCCTCCAAAACGCGAGCGAACTGCTCGGGCGTGAGTGACTGGGGACCGTCACAAAGGGCTGCCTTGGGGTTGTTATGGACTTCTATCATAAGTCCGTGCGCGCCGCAAGCTGCCGCCGCCATTGCCATAGGACGAACCAGCTTTGAGGCTCCCGTTGCGTGACTTGGGTCAACGATAACGGGCAGGTGAGTAAGCTCCTTGAGAACGGGAATCGCGGAGAGGTCGAGAACGTTGCGCGTGTATTGAGCGTCGTACGAGCGAATGCCGCGCTCGCAGAGAATAATGTTTTCATTTCCGCCCGCCATAATATATTCCGCGCTCATGAGCCATTCCTTGATGGTTGCTGACAGACCGCGCTTTAAGAGAATGGGCTTGTTCGTTTTGCCCAGCTCCTTGAGCAGCTCAAAATTCTGCATATTGCGCGCGCCGACCTGGATCAAGTCAACGTCCTCAAAGAGAGGTAGATGCTCTGCGTTCATTATCTCGGTAACTATGGGCAGTCCCGTCTGCCTTTTTGCTTCAAGCAGAAATTCGATTCCTTCTGCCTTGAGCCCCTGAAAATCGTACGGCGATGTGCGAGGCTTGAAAGCACCGCCGCGCAAAATGGTGGCACCTGCCGCCTTAACTGCCTTGGCAATCTCTACCACCTGCTCACAGCTCTCAACCGAGCAAGGCCCTGCCATTACGGCAAAGGTATCTCCGCCAACGCTTGTGTTTCCAACCTTGACCACAGTATCGTCGGGATGGAACTTGCGGTTTGCGCTCTTAAAGGGCTCGGATATGCGCTTTACTGTTTCAACTATGTCCAGACTTATGAGCAGGTCCTCGTCAACGCGGCTGGTGTCACCCACAAGACCGACTATGGTCTGGTATTCTCCGCGCGAAAGGTGGACCTGAAGTCCCAAGGATTCTATCCAATCGGTAAGGCTCTTTATCTGAGCGTCGTTGGTTCCGTTTTTCAATACTGCTATCATATTTTTTCTCCTTAAAATAAAAATCCCGAGTGTGCAGTGACAACTGCTGACACTCGGTAAATTACGGCATTCCCACGCGGAAAAGCATCCAAATTCTGCACAGCAAAAATCACTTTTATTACATTACGCAGCGTAATAATAATAAAAGTAAAAGTATGCAAATGCAAAGCTCTGGCGGGACATACCGATTCTCCTTTTTTTATCGTTATAAACAGTTTAGCACCGTTTTTTTAGTTTGTCAATATAAATTTGCGTTTTTGTCTGAAAAATATTAAATTTGTCGAACCCAAAGAACACAATTTTCAAATTTTGCGTTCTTGCTTGGGTTCAACAATCTACCAATGCAGGTAGGTTTGAGAGGTTGATTTTGCGGAGCAAAAGCAACGTCACTTCAATCTTGTAGAACCCCAATCCCTCGGGGAAAGCTTTGCGGAGCTTTCTCGAAAGCGACCGCGTCTTCCTCACAAAGCGCCAACTAACCTCTCCCAAATCTCTTGGCATATCCGCATTTGCGGCATAGGGATTCGCAGGCTCGGCGATGAGAGAATCCTTCGTATATGGCGCGAGCGCGCGGAGATGAGAGAATTTCGTCAAGCTCGAGATCAAAGAGATTACCAAGCGCCAGATCACCCTCGGCGTCAAGACAGCAGGGAACGCAGGTGCCGTCACAAAGCACGCCTATCTGGTCGCGCAAGCCGTAGCAGAAAACGTCGGTGTCGGGGGAGCACTCGGGAGCTGAACGGTCGGGCCAGTCAAAGTGCTCGCCCCATTCCAAAAATAGCTTTGGTGCAAGGCGCAGGCTTGATCC
Source organism: Clostridia bacterium (assembly GCA_017414605.1). The sequence continues at coordinate 673 of JAFQLG010000048.1, read as the reverse complement.
GCCGCGAACCTCGCCCCATTCGCCCGTAAATTCGGCGTGCAGTCGCGTCAAAACGGCGGAATTGTCGCTATCCGTTCCGAGATTCCAAAGACGGAGAGCCACGATGCAGCCGCGCGCCGCTTGCTTTGCAAAATCTATGCAGACGTCAAGGTATCCCTCGTCAGCAAAGGTGGGATTGGCCTCCGGTGCGTGAAGCGAAATGCTTATCTTATATGGCAGGTGAGAGAGCAGCTCGCCGCCGCATTTTGAAAGCAGGGAGCCGTTTGTGGTGAGCATGGGAAGAAAGCCCTTTTGCCGAGCAATATCAATAAACTTTGGCAATAGTGGATGCAAGGTCGGCTCGCCCATAAGGTGAAAATACAGAAATTTCGCCCGTCCCTGCAGCTTGTCGGTCAGAATATTGAATTCTTGCTCGGTCAAAAGCTTTTTTTGCCGCGCGGTCTTGTGGCAAAACGAGCAATCAAGGTTGCAGACGTTTGTTATTTCCAAATATATTTTATCAAGCATTTATTTAATCCTGGTCTTAATGTAAATTGACGAGTGGTCGCTGGAATAGACGCCGTCATAGCAGTTGTCAAGCACGTGGTACTCGTAAACCTCGGCATCTCCTTTACTGATAAGGATATAGTCGATGCGGTCATGCTCCTCGGGGTCGCCCCAGCCGTGGAAGGTG
>JAFQLG010000047.1 GCA_017414605.1 Clostridia bacterium | reverse complement strand
GCGGCGAAAACGCCTTCAAGGCTTGTGCGCGTGGTTTCGTCCGCTATGATATAGCCGTAGCTATCAAGCTCAAGCGCGCCGCCAAGGAATTCGGTCACAGGACTTCTTCCGATGCTGACGAAAACGCCGTCACAGTCAACGAAGGAAAGACTGCCGTCAACGAGGTTCTTGATGACAACGCCGTTCACCCTGCCGTCAACGGAGAAGGATTCAACCGCGCTGTTCCACATCACCTCAATATTGGGTGTCGCCTCGATCTGCCCGTGATAGAGCTTTGTCGCGCGCAGAGTATCTCTGCGGTGAACGAGAATGACCTTTTCACACAGCTTTGAGAGGTAGAGCGCATCACCGACAGCGCTGTTTCCACCGCCTACAACGAGGGCGGTCTTGCCGCGATAAAAGCGCCCGTCACAGTGCGCGCAATAATGCACGCCGCGACCAACGAGGGCGTCCTCTCCCTCAACGCCGAGCGCGCGGGGATTGGCTCCCGTTGCCACGATAACCGCCTTTGCGCACATCTCACCGCCCGAGGTCTTGATTTTTTTAATTTTGCCTTCAAGCTCAATGCCTTCAACGGTTGCGCAAACAGTCTCGGCACCAAAGCGCTGAGCGCCTGCCTGCATCTTCATACCGAGAGTAAATCCGTCCACACCCTCGTCAAAGCCGGGGTAGTTGTCAATGTCGCCTGTCAGCGTCATCTGACCGCCCGCCATCATCATTTTTTCGATGATAACGGTGTCAAAGCCCGCGCGCGCCGCGTAGAGTGCCGCGGAATAGCCCGCAGGGCCGCCGCCGATAATGGCAATATCGTATGTTTTGTCTGCCATATCTGTTATTACGCGTTTTCAAGCATAGAGAGAACTGCGGGCTCGGGAATGGCGCCAACGTTCTGCTTTACGACCTCGCCGTTCTTCATAACAACGAGAGTAGGAATACTCATAACGCCGAAAGCCTTTGCGAGCTCGGGCTCCTCGTCAACGTCAACCTTGCCTACAACGTATTCGGGATGCTCGGCGGCTATCTTGTCAATGATGGGGGACATCATTTTGCAAGGGCCGCACCAGGTTGCGAAAAAGTCAATAAGCACGGGCTTGTCGTTCGCTATAACGGAATCGTAATTGTCTTTTGTTATTTTAAGTGCCATAATATTGTTTCCTTTCACTTTTTGATTTTTCATGCGGTATGTACCGTGTAGCAATTATACCACAAATTTCGCTTCAAGTCAATATGTAAATTATATTGCTTAAAGATAATAAATTTATTCGCGCATTTATTGACAAACGGCGAAAAAAGGTATATAATAGGCTTTGTGTAGCGTTATCCCGAAAGGGCGGAGGTGAAACAATGAAAAAGGACATTTTGAAGCTTATCGATGAAAAGGGCGCTGAATTTTCCAAGGGCCAAAAGCAGATCGCAAGGTACATAAAAGAGAATTATGACAAGGCGGCTTATATGACGGCGGCAAAGCTGGCCGCAGAGGTTGGCGTTTCGGAATCAACGGTCGTCAGATTCGTTATGGAGTTTGGTTACGAGGGATATCCCGAGTTCCGCAGAGCGCTGCGAGAGCTTGTTCGCGCCAAGCTGACGATAGTTCAGAGAATGGAGGTCACAAACACCCTTATAGGTGACGGTGACGTTCTTCAGAAGGTGCTCAATTCGGACATCGAGAAGATCAAGAGAACACTTGAGGAAATAGATAAAAATGCCTTTGATGCGGCGGTTCGCGCCATCGTTGATGCAAAGACCGTATACGTTATGGGAATGAGAAGCTCCTCTTATCTTGCGGGCTTTCTCAACTATAGCTTCCGCATAATTTCGGACAACGTGCGCCTTATACAGACCACAACGGGTAACGAATCCTTTGAGCAGATGATGAGTCTTGGAAAGGATGACGTGCTTATCGCCCTTAGCTTCCCGAGATATTCCAAGAGTATTATGCGCGGAGTGGACTTTGCAAAGAGCGTTGGAGCGGACGTTATCGCAATAACCGATAGCTATAGCGCGCCCATTGCCGCAAGCGCGGATCAGGTGCTGGTTGCGCAGAGCGACATGGCATCCTTTGCCGATTCGCTTGTTGCTCCCATGTCGGTCATCAACGCATTGATGGTCGCCGTGGCAAGAGAATGCGGAGATCGTTTCTCCGAAAGACTCCACAGACTTGAGTCTATCTGGGACGAATACAACGTGTTCGACAACACCCGTAACTGAGAGTGAATATGGATCTATATACACAGAACAGTCGCCGCGTTATAGTGATAGGCGGCGGAGCTGCGGGAATGATGGCGGCGGTGCATGCCGCGGGATACGGCGCCGAGGTAACGCTTTTTGAAAAGAATGCGCGCCTTGGCAGAAAGCTTGGCATAACGGGCAAGGGAAGATGTAACGTCACCAACGATTGCTCTGTGCAGGAGCTTATGCAAAACGTTCCCACAAACCCGAAATTTCTCTTTGCCGCGTTGAATCGCTTTTGTTCCGCGGATACGCAGGCGTTTTTTGAGGAGCGCGGCGTGCCGCTCAAGGTGGAGCGCGGAAAAAGAGTGTTCCCCCAAAGTGACCGCGCGGCTGACATAGTCAGAGCGCTTTCGGAGGCCGTTCGCGAGAGCGGAGTCAGGGTGATAAATAAAAAGGTCACCTCTCTTATCGTGGAGGATGCAAACGCCGCGGGCGTTATAGCAGGCGGTGAGCGGTACTTGGCGGATGCCGTTATAGTCTGTACGGGCGGAATGTCTTATAAGGCAACGGGCTCGGATGGGGACGGCTATCGCTTTGCACAAAGCGCGGGACATAAGGTAACCGAGCTTTGCCCCTCGCTCGTTCCCATAGTTGCAGAGGGCAATCTGTGCCAGAGCATGCAGGGCTTGTCGCTCAAAAACGTGGCGCTGGATATAGTAAGGCGCGATAGCGGCAAGTGCGTTTATTCCGATTTCGGCGAGATGATGTTCACGCATTTCGGTATGACGGGGCCTATGGTGCTGTCGGCATCGGCACATATATCCGATATCTCATCGGGAAATTACGAGGCGCATATAGACTTAAAGCCCGCGCTTGATATAGCGGCTCTTGATGCGCGCATCAGGCAGGACTTTGCAAAATATGCAAACCGAGATTTTATAAATTCGCTGGGCGACCTGTTGCCATTAAAGGCGATAGAGCCCATAATAAAGCTTTCGGGCATAGACCCGCGCAAAAAAGTCAATTCCATAACCCGCGAGGAAAGGACGAGGCTTTGTGAGGTCATCAAGTGCGTTAAAGTACATCTTTTGCGCTTCAGACCCATAGACGAGGCGATAATAACCAAGGGCGGCGTCGCAGTCAGCGAGGTGAGCCCCAAGACCATGGAGTCCAAGCTTGTCGGGGGCCTGTATTTTGCGGGCGAGGTGCTGGACCTTGATGCCTACACGGGCGGATTTAATTTGCAGATAGCCTTTTCAACGGCTGTCGTTGCGGGCGAGAGCGCGGCTCAAGGCTAAACCTTTGATAAAAAATATTTTGGAGATAAAAATGAAAAAAATAGCTATCGCGATAGATGGACCCGGCGGCGCGGGTAAATCAACCATATCCAAGGCGGTTGCAAAAAGACTTGGCATAATTTACGTTGATACGGGAGCGCTTTACCGCACGGTCGGATATTATGCAAGAGAGAACGGCGTCAGCGTTGAGGAGTCCAAAACTGCGGACAAAATGCTGCCCCTCTTGCCCCATATCAGCATCGAGATAAAGTACGTTGAGGGTACGCAGCACGTTATTTTGAACGGCGAGGACCTCGGGGACAAGATACGCCAGCCCGATATCTCAATGTATGCGTCTGCCGTTTCAAGCGTGCCTTGTGTAAGAGCCTTTTTGCTTGAAACACAAAAGGACCTTGCCGCAAAGAACAGCGTTATTATGGACGGCCGCGATATAGGCACCGTTATTCTGCCCGAGGCAGAGGTCAAGATATTTATGACGGCATCTTCAGAGGCGAGAGCCGAGAGAAGATATAAGGAGCTTTTGGCAAAGGGAGTAAAGGCGGATCTTGAGGACGTGCTATCCGAGCTTATAGAGCGAGATACTGCGGACAGTACACGCGCGGCGGCACCGCTCAAGCCCGCGGAGGACGCCGTAATATTTGACAACTCAAATTACGATTTTGAGGGCTCTGTTGAATACATCATCAACCTTGTAAAAGAAAAGACGGGAGTGTGCGAAATTGAAAAGTAAGTTTTATGCATTCTTAAAGAAATACATCGGCGGTATCGTGGGCTGGATGTTCCGCGTCCACGTTCACGGAGCCGAGAATGAGCCAACCGCAAATCAGGGCTCCTATATCGTTGTGGCAAACCATATTTCCAATGCGGACCCCGTATTTTTGTGCGTTGCACTCAATCATCAGCAGCCGCACTTTATGGCAAAAAAAGAGCTTTTCAAGGTTCCGCTCGTAAATAAGCTGGTCGCGGCGCTGGGCGCTTATCCCGTAAATCGCGGCGGCGCGGACGTTGCGGCGATCAAAAAGACAATAAAAATGCTCACAGAGGGAATAAGCATAGGCCTTTTCCCGCAGGGACATCGCCAAAAGGGCAAGGATCCCAGAGAAACCGAGGTCAAAACGGGCGTTGCAATGGTTGCGGTAAAGGCAAAGGCGCAGATATTGCCTTGCTTTATAGATACCAAAAAGCGCAAGTGGACACCCTTCTGCCGCGTGGACGTTTACGTTGGCAAGCCCATAAGCTTTGAGGAGCTGAATTACGATGCCGAGCAGGCGGGCGAATATGCGAGAATAGCTAACCTTGTTTTTGACCGAGTATGTGCGATCGGAGAGAGCGTACGTGAGCAAAAGTGATGTAAAGGTAACCGTTGCCGAAAACGCGGGCTTTTGCTTTGGCGTTGCAAGGGCGGCGAAGGCGGTTGAGGACGAGATCGCGCGCGCAGTCAAGGGGCAGAGAATATACACTCTCGGCAAGCTGATACACAACGATACCTATAACGCGTATCTTGAGAGCTGCGGCGTTGGCGTTGCACAAACGGAGGAGCTCTGCGAGCTTGCACAAAGTGCCAATGAGCAGTCGCCCGTAAAAGTGTTCGTCAGAGCGCACGGAATTCCTGCGGGCGTTATGAAAAAGCTTGAAGAGCTTTCAAAGAGCAATCCGCATTTTTCATACGTGGACTGTACCTGTGTGTTTGTAAACAAGATACACAAAATAGTGTCCGAGCACAATGACCGCGATGGGCTTTTGCTGGTGCTGGGCAATAAGGATCACCCCGAGGTTCAGGGATTTTGCTCCTGCTTTGAGGGCAAGATAGTAACTTTTGAAAACTCCGATCAGCTTGAAGAGCTTATAGATTTGGGAATAATAGGTAATGATTGCGCAAAAACACCAATAGCGGTAGCGCAAACAACCCAAAATTTAGGGGAATGGGAGAAAATTAAAAAAGTTTTACAAAAACTATATACAAACCCCTTGATTTTTGATACAATATGTAATGTTACGGAAAAAAGACAGCTTGAGGCAGTAAAGCTATCAAAATCAAACGATTTGATGGTAGTTATCGGTAGCAGAGGCAGCTCAAATTCGGCAAAATTGTATGATATTTGTCGGGCAAATTGCGCTGAAACTGTTATGATAGAAAGCGCCGATGAATTGACTTTTGAATATCCGCAAACATATAAAAAAGTTGGAATTGTGGCAGGAGCATCGACTCCCCACAAAATTATCCAGGAGGTAAAGGAAAAAATGAACAACATCGAGAATTTTGAAGAGCTTCTCAACGAATCATTCAAAACTTTAAATACAGGAGATACAGTCACCGGTTACGTTACTGCCGTTAACGACAGCGAGATCCAGCTTGACCTTGGCGCTAAGGTTACGGGCATCATCAAGGCTGAAAAAGTTACAGATGACCCTAACGCAAAGCTTACCGAGATGTTCAAGATCGGCGATGCTGTTGAGGCATTCGTAGTAAGAGTTAGTGACGTAGAGGGCTTTGCAACCCTTGACAAAACGAGAACCGACGCTAATAAGAACTGGAGCAAGATCGTTGCTGCCAAGGAAAACGGCGAGACCCTTGAGGGTAAGGTAATCGAGGTAGTAAAGGGCAACGTTGGCGTTATCGTTCTCGTTGAAACCACCCGTGTATTCGTACATGCAAGCCAGACAGGTCTTCCCAAGAATGCAGACCTTTCCGAGATGCTCGGCAAAACGGTTTCTCTCCGTCTGACCGAGATCTCCGATAACAGACGCGCAAAGGGCTCTATCAGCGTTCTTCTCCGCGAGGCAAAGAAGAAGGCAGTTGAAGAGTTCTGGGCAAATATAGAAGAGGGCAAGCAGTACACAGGTAAGGTTAGAAGCATCACAAACTTTGGTGCATTCGTAGACCTTGGCGGAGTGGACGGTATGGTACATACCACCGAGCTTTCCTGGAAGAGAATCAAATCTCCCGCAGAGGTAGTTTCCGTTGGCGATGAGCTTACTGTAACCGTTAAGTCCTTTGACGCAGAGAAGAAGAGAGTTTCTCTCGGCTACAAGACCGAGGCAACAAACCCCTGGAACATTTTCAAGAGCAACTATGCAGTTGGAGATATCGTTTCCGTTAAGATCGTAAACATGATGCCCTTCGGTGCATTTGCAGAGATCGTTGACGGAGTTGATGGACTTATCCACATCTCCCAGATCGCGATGACCAAGATCGCAAAGCCTGCGGACGTTCTTGAGATCGGCCAGACTGTTGACGCAAAGATCACCGAGATCGACGACGAAAAGCAGAAGGTAAGCCTTTCCATCAGAGTTCTTCTTGAGGAGGCAAAGGCACTTGCAGAGGCAATGCCCGAGGAAGAAGTAGCTGAAGAGGTTGAGGCTGCTGACGCAGAGTAATTCTCAAAGCAAATAACGAGGAATCCCAAAAGGGTTCCTCGTTATTGTTTTATTTTAGTGTTACACTAGAACTTTGAATCCTGTTTTGCGACAACATACACTTGTTAATATTATCAACTTATCGCAAAACGATCGAATGCTTCGCATTCAAGAGATTCATCGTTATTAAGTAT
>JAFQLG010000046.1 GCA_017414605.1 Clostridia bacterium | reverse complement strand
TGACCGTATATGCCGCGGTTGCCGCGAGCGATGCCACAAATACACCGATAACTAAGCCAAGCGCCAAGCCCAGAAGCTTATCAAAGCGGGTTATTATCGGTATTTCTATCTTCGACAGCTTTTTGATCAAAAAGCCCGATACGGCGATGACCGCCGCAAATATCACCACAAAGGCGATGATGCCCGCAAATGCACTTTGTACGGGCGTGTATTGTCCGCCGCCGACTATTATATTCAGTCCAAGCAGCGCCAAGGGTGTGCGCAAAATACCCGCAAGTATTATTGCCGCAACGAATTTTCCGAATGTCAGAAGCGAACAGAAGAGTCCCAGCTTATAATGTCTTACCGCGCACAGTACAACCATGGCGACTATGGCAAGATCAATTACAATACTCATAAATTACACCTTTCTTTTTTCAACAAAAAGTATCAATCAAAAGATATGTAATACGCCGCAGCCTCGGTACATACGGCAACCTCGCCTCCATCAAATACGGCAAGCGCCGCTCCCTCGCTCTCAAAGCGGCTCTGCGCTCTGCCCCCAAATCTTGTGTCAAATCTGAATGCATAATCCTTGGTCAGCACAAAGGCATATTCGCCAACAAGCCTGACGTCACAAACGTCGCCCGGGGCATATCCCGTAAAGGTGACGCCACCGCTCGTATCAAAGACCGCAATCATATTATTGGAAGCAATTCCGCCCTCCTCAAACACAAGCGCAAAGCCTCCCTCGGCTAAAGTATAGCGGACAAGGCGAGAGGTGTAGTCATATCTGCCCTTTGCGGAGAGGTCCTTACCATACACCGCCGCATGATCCGAGCAGATAACGGCTATTCTGCCTTCCGAAATGAAATCGCAAGCGTATGGCATTGTGTCATACAGCTTAAGCTCGGAATGAACGCTTCCCTTTTTAACGTCCACCACGGTTAAGCCAACGCGGCTCTCACCGCCCGAAACGTCCAGCGACAAAACCGCCATAAATTTCGCATCTGACGACAAGGAAACGCTTACAACATAATCGTTTTTGAAATATTCCATTTCAAGCTTGTTGCGGTTACCGTATATTCTCACCGCGGAGCTATACTTCTCCGTTTTCGTTACTATGGCATACCAGCCGTTTGCCGCCATATCTGCACAGGAGATAGGAAAGTCCAGCTTTTCTCGGTATTGCTCTGTAAATGAATTATAGATAGCAAAGTTTCTGTTTCCCTGGTCGTATATGAGAACCGAGCTGTCACTTGCCAAAAGCTTGGGGTTTGAATACTCCGAGCCGCGAGTTATAGTCACTCTTCCCGTTGATGTAAACATTTTTATCTCGCTATCCGATGCCACCGCCAAGCCGTTTTTGAACTCGGTCACGTCCTGACGGGCGATGGGACGCGAATAGTTGAGCTGGTCGGGCTGCGACTCGCCAAAGCTATGAACGTATTGTATATCCTTGAACATATAATATACGTTCTCATAAGAAAATATGCCTGTTCCGAATATCAGCGTAAGACAAAGGAGAATGCAAAGCAAAACTGCCGAGATTATTCTCAGCATTCCAAAGACATAAGACATTTTTGCGCTCTCGGGGCTATCCTTACCCTCGTAATGCGCCAGCGCCATTTGCCTTTTGTTTATGCGGGAAAACAGCTTTATGCCCTTTATTCTCTGCCACAGGCTTTTGAACAAAAGCATCACTTTTCCCAAAAAGGATATATCACTATCATTGGGGTTTTTCATTGCTTCCTCCTTTCTCAAAGTTCAAAACATCGGTCATTTATAGATGACCAGGTTAAGATACAAGCCTTGTGCCGGGGCGGTCATTCCCGCCTTTGAGCGATCTCGGCTCATTATTATTTTTTCTATATCACAGGGCTCTGTCTTGCCCTGAGCAACGGATAACAGCGTTCCCGTCATTATCCTGACCATATTGTAAAGAAATCCGTCCGCCGCGACCTTGAAGGTTACAACGTTACCCTCTTTTGTAACTGAGGCGTACTTTACGTTTCGCACGGTTGACTGCACCGCCGATCCCTGCGCCATAAATGCAGAAAAATCATGCTCGCCGACAAAATGCTGCGCCGCCGCGTTCATTCTCTCAATATCGCTATCGGTCAGCTGCTTTGCAAGGTAAAGCGCTCTGCCCTCCAAAAAAGGATCTCGCTCCTTTGAGTTACAGATCTTATAGACGTATTCCTTATATTTTACGTCGTAGCGGGGATGAAAGTCCTCGCTGACCCACTCGGCGCTACTGACCGACAGGTCCTGAGGGAGATGCGCATTGATGGCTCTCGGAATTCTTTGTTCCGACACATCCGTTTCGATACTGCCCTCGCCCTTTTTGGTAACGGTGCAGCAAAACATATTGGCGTGTACTCCGCTATCGGTGCGGCTACAGCCCGTTACGTCACAGTCAAAGCCGAAAAGCTCCTTTGCCGCGCGGCAAAGCTCGCCCTGTACCGTTCTCTTGTCCTTTTGCACCTGGTAACCGCAAAAATCGGTTCCGAGGTAAGACACGTATAAAAGCAATTTCATGTCGCTCACCTTACATTGAATAGCCCGGGGCGAAAACGTTAAGCAACACGATACCCGCGATAAACGCCGCGATCATAATAAGTGCTACGAAATCGCGATAAGTCAAGGTCAGCTTGGTCATTCTCGTTCTTCCCTCGCCTCCGCGATAGCAGCGGCAGGTCATTGCGGTTGCAAGCTCGCCTGCGCGTCTGAATGCCGAGATGAAAAGCGGAATAAGCACGGGGATAAGCGCTTTTGCTCTCTTTCCGAGCGAGCCGTTTGTAAAGTCGGCGCCTCTCGCCTTTTGCGCAGACATTATCTTGCCCGTTTCCTCAACGATGGTGGGGATAAAGCGCAGGGCGATGGTCATCATCATCGCAAACTCATGAACGGGTACCTTTATCACCTTTAAGGGCGACAAAAGCCTTTCAAGCGCATCCGTTAGCTGAATAGGCGTTGTGGTATAGGTAAGGAAAATGCTTGTACCTATTATCATTGACACTATTCTGACAACTATAAACGCCGCATTGTAAATGCCCGAGGAATATATCTGTATGAAATTCCAGGAAAGTAAAAGCTCACTTGGCTCGCCCTTTGTCCAGAACACGTTGAGTACCGCCGTGAAAAGCATTATAAACACTATCGCCTTTATAGAGCGCATTATCACTTTGAAGGGTATGCGGCTGATGGCGATAAGCACAGGCGCCGATACAAGCAGCAGCACAAAGCTGAATACGTTTGTACACAAAAAGCTTGCAACGATATATGCGATGCCTATGATTATCTTCATTCTGGGGTCAAGGCGGTGCATTACCGAATTTGAAGGATAATACTGTCCCAGTGCTATACTACTCATACTGCACCTCCCAGTATCTTCAAAAGTGCCGCCTCGGCATCGTCAACGGTATAGATGTCGCAAGGAACGTCAATTCCTCGCTCGCGCAAAAGCCTCATCAGCCCTGTCATTTGCGGAACTCCGAGTCCTATCTCGCAAAGCTCGTCGCCGCGCGAGAACACCTCGTTCCGCTTACCCGACATAACCACTCTTGAGCGCGAAAGCACCACGAGATCCTCGCAGTATTTCGCCATGTCGTCCATACTGTGACTGACTATAATGACCGCCGCGCCCGTTGCCTCGGCATAGCGCTTTATGCCGTCAAAAATCGTGCTTTTTCCTGCCGGGTCAAGACCTGCAGAGGGCTCGTCCAACACAAGCACCTCGGGGCGCATTGCCATAACGCCTGCGATCGCCGCGCGGCGTTTCTGTCCGCCCGACAGATCAAAGGGCGACTTTTCAAGCGCGCTCTCGTCAAGGCCGACAAACCTCGCCGCCTCTTTTACGCGCTTATCTATTTCAGCCTCGTCAAGACCCATATTCTTAGGTCCGAAAGCGATATCTGCTCTCACAGTTTCCTCAAAGAGCTGATACTCGGGATATTGCATTACAAGGCCAACGCGATATCTCACACCCGATATCTCCTTGGGCCTTTCCCATATATCAACGCCGTCCAGAAGTATCCTGCCGGACGTTGGCTTTACAAGTCCGTTAAACATCTGCACAAGCGTAGACTTGCCAGAGCCCGTGTGCCCGATAATTCCCGTGATAGTATTCTCACGTATCTCGATATTGATATCGTTGAGGGCAACGGTCTCAAACGGCGTTCCGCCGTCATACACGTATGAGACGTTTTCAATCTTTATCTTTGACATTACTTTCCTCTTAACCTTTTATTTTCCAAGCGCCGCAGCTATCGTTTCTGCGCACTGCAGGGGGGTATTTATCTCACCCGAAAGCTCAAATCCTCGATTTCGCAATCTTAATAGCAGGTCCGCGCAAAGCGGCAGATCAAGTCCGCACTCGCGCAAGATCTTATCCTTTGCAAATATTTCGCCGGGCTTGCCGTCCAGCACAACGCGCCCGTCATCAATAACGATAACTCTGTCAGCGCGCACTGCCTCGTCCATATAGTGCGTTATGGTTATAACCGTTTTGCCGTCCTCGCGGTTGAGTTTTTCCATGGTTTCAACCACCTCGCGCCTGCCCATCGGGTCGAGCATAGCCGTTGACTCATCAAATATCATACAGTCCGGCTTCATTGCGATAATGCCTGCGATGGCTATTCTCTGCTTTTGTCCGCCCGAAAGCCTATGCGGCTCGTGCTTTGCATACTGTGTCATTCCCACGGTTGCAAGAGCCTCGTCAACGCGGCGTCTTATCTCCTCTCGCGGAAGGCCGAGGTTTTCGGGGCCGAATGCCACGTCCTCCTCAACTATGGTCG
>JAFQLG010000045.1 GCA_017414605.1 Clostridia bacterium | reverse complement strand
GGTCGCAACAAGCTGGTTATCGGGATTCTGGAATACCATTCCGATCTTTTTGCGCAGCTCATATACGTCGTCCTCGGTCATGTCGGGGGAGGTGATCTCCTTGCCGTCCACGGTTATACTTCCCTCAAAGCCCTCGTAATCATCGATAACGAGGTTCAAAAGCTTTGCAAGCGTGGACTTTCCCGAGCCGTTATGGCCGACTATGGCAACGTACTCGCCCTTTTCAATATTGAGCGACACGTCACGAAGCACGGTCAGGGGATTTTCCTCATCTCTGTACGAGAAGTTCACGTTTTTTATTTCAATATAAGACACTTCAAATGCCTCCGTTTTTCAGTTTCGTTTATTTATCGGCTACCCAACGCGAGCTTGCGCCGCAGGGCAGATACGCGCCCGTTTGGCTAACGCGCAGACCAAGCTCTCCTGCCTCGATCTTGCCGCCATAGCGTCTTTTCACCTTGAGATCAAGGATATAGCTCATCGTCAGGGGTGAAAGTCCCGTTGTGTAGGAATTTATTAAGAAGAACAAGGGCTCGTCCGACAAGACCTTTGATACAAGCTCCACAAACTCGTCAATACTGTCCTCCAGCTTCCACACCTCGCCCGAGGGGCCTCTGCCGTAAGATGGCGGGTCCATGATTATTCCGTCATATCTGTTTCCGCGCCTTATCTCGCGCTCCACAAACTTTTTGCAATCGTCAACGATATAGCGGATAGGAGCATCGCCAAGTCCGGAGAGCTGCGCGTTTTCCTTTGCCATGGCAACCATTCCCTTTGAGGCGTCCACGTGCACTACCTGCGCACCCGCCTTTGCCGCGGCTACCGTTGCGCCGCCCGTATATGCAAAGAGGTTAAGCACCTTTATAGGTCGGTCTGCCTTTTTTATAAGGTCATGGAACCAATCCCAGTTCGCCGCCTGCTCGGGAAAAAGTCCCGTATGCTTAAATCCCATAGGCTTTAAGCGGAACTTGAGCCCCAGGCGGTCATAGGATATATCCCAGAATTCCGGCGTTTTCTGCTTTATCCAGCCGCCGCCTCCGTTTTGCGAGCGGCGATATATCGCATCCGCTCTGTTCCAGAGCGCGTGTCTTGCAACGTCGCGCCAGATTATCTGCGGATCGGGTCTTACAAGTATATATTTGCCCCAACGCTCAAGACGCTCTCCGTCCGAGGTATCAAGCAATTCGTAGTCTTTCCAATTTTCACTGCACCACATATCTTTCTCCATAACCGATGCGCTAAAGCACCGTTAATTTTTAGTTGTCAGCTCTCAAAGCTCTTGTTATAATACTGCGACAGTCGCGAGCATCCGCTATGCGCATGACACACGGCAATTGCCAAGGCATCCGCCGTGTCGTCCGGCTTTGGCGGCGCGGGCAGCTTTAAGAGCGAGGTGACCATTGTTATTACCTGCTTTTTATCCGCCTTTCCGTATCCAACGACTGCCATTTTGACCTGAAGAGGCGTATATTCCGCTATAGTAACGCCCGAAACGCGCGCCGAAAGCAAGATTATTCCTCTCGCCTCCGCAACGACAATGGCGGTTTTGGCATTAGTATTAAAGAAAAGCTCCTCTATAGCCATCTGGTCCGGCTTGTACTTTTCTATTATCTCAAGCATGCCCTGATAGATGCGCTCCAGCCTATCTACAACGGGCATTCCCGCGGGGGTCTGGATAGAGCCATAG
>JAFQLG010000003.1 GCA_017414605.1 Clostridia bacterium | reverse complement strand
GTTTGTTGATGCCGATACGTATGCGGCGGGCGGACACGAAAACTTTGAGGGCTTGCTTGACGCTTGGGGCGTAAACTTTATGCACAAGACTGCTTCTGACGGCGTGGAGCAGAGCTATCTTATAAGAGATATGGCAAATTCCCTTACCGTTGACGGATATACTGTGCTTGCAAAGAGCGCGGATATTGGGCTCGGCACCGAAATCTTTGGCAATTCGGAACACCCCATAGCTTTTGCAAATTCCACCTGCATTTCTTTTGCGCGAGATTTCATAGATGAGGGAAACGGTATTTTTTCTAACAGCGAGAACGGAATAAAGAAAACCGTAGCGCCCTTAATGACCTCACATGCAAGCGCGGAGGCCTGGATGGGCGGGAGAGCGGTTGAGCGAGCTGATGCGCAGCCCTTTACCCTGATATCCCTGTCACAAAGTGAAGATGCTGAGGGCAGGGGAGGCTATCTCGTTGCCTGCGCATCTACGGAATTTGCCTCAAGCGAGGTGCTTGGCTCTTCGGTGCTGGGAAACGGACGCGCTATGGCACAAATGATCAAATATATGGGCAAGGATAATGCACCAACGGAGCTTGTATTCAAAACGTTTACGGGTAACAGAATAGAAAGCCTTACCACAAGCGCGGCGAACGCCTGTGCAACCGTGCTGGCGATCGTGCCCACACTTACAGTAGTTATATGCGGCGCGGTGGTTATGATCAGGAGAAAATTTTTATGATATGTTTTGAAAAAAGCGGAAAGGAGGAGCGCTCAAGGTGAAAAAAGAGCAAAAAGCACTTTGTGAAGTGTCTGCGGAAACGGCGTCCGATGACGTTACGCCAATCAAAAAGGGAAAAGCGATAACGCTTGTCACCGCGGCGGTTGTTTTAGCCGTAATAGTGCTAAATTTTTTGGTGTCTGCCTTGTCTGATGGCGGAATGTGGTATATTGATACCACGGGAAAGAGATACAAGAGCGCCGCCTCAACCGTGTATACTTTATCGGAACAATGTATAGAGCTGGTCAAGGACGAGGCTGTTGCGGGCATTGATAAAGTCAATGCCGAAAGAGCGCAGCGCGGCGAGCAGCCCATAAAGCTTAAAATCGTTTTTTGTGCGGACAGAGATAGCATAGAGGCGGATGAGCTTATGAGATACGTCAGCTTCACGGCGCGCTCTCTTGAAAGAGAATTTTCGGATCATATCGAGATTGAGTATATAAATATACTCAAAAATCCATCTGCGGTACAAAAATACAAGACTACCTCGGCGGCTACCATTTACGATACTAACGTAATTGTGGAATTTGGTAGCGAGTACCTTGTGCAAAACGTAAGCGCATTTTATTATCAGGATACGGGCTCGTCTTCTCCCTGGGCGTACAACGGAGAGCAAAGGCTTTGTGCTATGATGCTGTCATTAACGCAGGCAGAAGCTCCGGTTTGTGCCATTACCAATAATCACGGAGAGCTGCTTTTTGACGGCAACGGAGAGGTAAAGCAAGAATATACGTCCTTTGTCAAGCTTATCGAGGGCGCGGGATATGACGTTGTATTTCTTGATCTTGAAAAAGATGAGATACCCGAGCATTGCAGAATGATGATAACCTTTGCGCCAACAATTGATTTTGCGGCTTATGGGGACGGCGTGTCTGAGATAGAAAAGCTGGATAAGTACCTGGATATGTCCAATGCATTCTTTTATGTTTGTGACGTAAATACCCCAAAGCTTGACAATCTTGAGGAATACCTTGAGGAATGGGGCGTTACCGTAAAAAGAGTGGAGGACGCCGCAAAAACGCTGGAGAATTACGTAATAAAGGACGAGGCCAACAGTGCCGATGCGGAAAAGGGAAGCGTTGTGTTGGGAAATTATGCAACCGAGGGTACGGGCGCTTCAATAACGAAGGATATGAGAGCGGCGCTGTATCTTCCCAAGGTGCTGTTTGGAAACGCAACGGCGATCTCCCCCTCGGATAGCTATTGGAAAACGCTTACCGACCCCGATGAACTTACGGGCGAGGGAGCTTGTACTTATTATACCTATTACAGAAACGGCGTAAGCCGCGCCATGTTTGACGTGTTCACCACGTATAAAACGGCGAAAGCGGAAATAGGCGGCGAAACCTACGAGGTTGCAACAGAGAGAAATACTTTTAAGCTTATGACGCTCACTATGGAGGAGCGCTACGTTCAGGAGAGCAACTATAGCTCAATAAACAGGGCGTCTTACGTTATAGCGCTGTCGTCAACCGACTTTGTTACCAATGAGGTGCTTGACTCTGCTGCCTACGGAAACACGGATGTGCTTTTGGCAACGCTCCGCAACGCAGGCGGAGAAGCGGTGCCTGCAAGGGTGGAAGTAAAGCCCTTTTATGTGTATGGAATGAAGGATGACAGGGCTATCGTTGCATCGGGAGCTGACGTGTGGATGGCGTGTCTTGTTGCCGTACCCGTAATAATTCTGTCCGTTTTAGGAATTTTTGTAACGGTCAGACGCAAATACAGATGAATTAAGGAATCAAGATGTCAAAAGAAAACAAAAACGGAGCCGCCGTCAAGCCTTCGGCACTTAAGAGGATAAGGCAAAGAAATATGCTAAAAAGGCAACGCGTTGCGATAGTCTTTATGGTTATCGCCGTGCTTGCCCTTGTTGCCGCGCTCATTGCCGTTGATCATCTTGTGGACATATACACGTTTGAGGACGTTGACGGCACCGTTTATTATGCAAAAAAGGCGGACGGCGCGTATGCGCTTTTGACCGCGACGGCGACATGTGCGACAAGGACGCGGATGGCAAATACCATACTGCCCTTGGCACAATGGTTACCGTAAACGCAAAAACGGGCGAGTGCGAGATATATGCATACGTCCATACGAGCGGAACGGAAGTGCGCGATTATGGCGAGCTTGTGCTTATGTTCAAGCAGCTGACCTATGATGCGGGCTCAACCAAGGATGAATCCAAGGTTATAAAGTCTATTGAGGTGCATAATGAGCACGGGACCTATACCTTTGAGCGCAGTGAAGACCGAGGGTTTGTGATAAAGGGCTCGGAAAATACGGGTTATAACAAGGAGAGCTTTGCTCATCTTGCGGTAGCCTGCGGATATACCTTGTCGTCAAGAAGGCTTGAAAACCCCAAGACCACGGCATCGGGCGATATAGATTTCGCCGAGTATGGCCTTGCGCCTCAAAAGAGAGTGCGTGTCGAGGTGGATGAGCAGGGAAATGAGATCAAATCGGAATACGATTATGAGCCTGCCTGGTACGTAATAACCACAATGACGGGCGAGAGCCACAAGGTTATTGTTGGCGACAAAACGGTAACGGGAACGGGTTACTATGCTCGCTACGATGGCAGGGACACCATATACGTTCTCGGCGCTGACGGCATTGAGGGGTATCTTCTCAATACGCTTGAGAGCTACGCTGTACCGTCAATAGTATTCCCGATGACCAGCATAGACTACTTTAACGTTCGCGATTTCATGATATATTCAGGCATAGACTACGATAGGATATACGCCGAGCTTTATGAAAAGTACGGCGAGGTCAACGTTGAAGAGCTTGATGAGCAAACAAAGAAGAGCTTTAATGAGGATTATGCGAGGTTGTTTGAGCTCTATAGCAAGAAAGCATGTGACTTTTCATACGTTGGTGCAGATGACAGGGTGGGAACGCTGATAGCCCATTCTCCTTATCTGAACGGGCTTGAATATGCGGAGGGATATTATCTCAATTCAAACAACGTAAGCCTCGTGCTGTCAAGCTTTTATGAAACTGATTTTACGGGCGTTATAAAGCTGCATCCCACATCGGAGGACCTTGAAAAATACGGGCTTGTAAACGCCGCGCATATCGTTATGTTCTATTATGAAACAAAGGACGTTGACGGTAAGCCTGCATTTGCCGAGAACTTTGTACAAATAAGCCAAAAGAGCGAGGACGGCATATATTATGCCTATTCTGAGGCTTACGATATGATCGTTGGAGTCAGAGAGGACTGCTTTGAGTTTCTTGAGTGGGATGAGATAAAGTGGTATGAAACCAACTATATTCAAACCGATATTTCGTTTGTGGACAAAATAATTGTGGAATCTCCCGCTTTTAAGACCGAGTTTGAAATAGACGACTCGGCTTCAGGCTATCTCACGTATCTTCAAAGCTACGGAAGCTCTGTTGGATCCGATTATAAGATAGCCAAAGATGCCGCAACGGGAAAATACCTGCTTACCCGAAACGGCGCGAGTGTCAAGGAAATATACCGCGGCGATTATCTCGTTATGCCAACCGTGTATAGAGAGGGAAGGGCTGAGGCGGACAACTATTTGTTTGCGGAGTCGGGCGAGTTTGAT
>JAFQLG010000044.1 GCA_017414605.1 Clostridia bacterium | reverse complement strand
TACTATGATAGCAGTATCTACGTTAGGTTTTATTTTGATGATATGCTTAACGCCTATAATTATTGTAACAAAGGCTATTACAGACAAAATAACACCAGACGTAAGTTTTTAAAAGGAGAACGCCAAGCTCGCGCGCCGCGACCTCATAGGTTACCGATGCGCCTATATGATGAGTGAAAAAACCGCGAAGGCTGACCTCGTAAACATGTAGCGGCATTTTCTCATATCCGCCGTTTGCATATATGGCGTTGGCATCAAGAAAGCTGCCGTCACCCCACAGATATCCGTCCTTTTTGCAGACAACGGAATTGTGATAGGGCTCGCCGTCCGTCCCCTCGCTGTATGGGTCGGTCACAAAACGGCACTCCTGCCCGTCATACACCTTATATTTATAGGTGCTTCCCGTGGGACACGCCGCCTTTGAAACGGTTGCCGTCCATACACCTCCGCGTATCTTTTCCATTGGAGTACTCTCGGACCAGCCGTTAAAGCTGCCCGTAACGAAAACGCGGTCTGCAAAGGGATCAAAATAGTTAAACACCACGTAAGCTCCCCATATGTGAGCGCCAAAGGGCAAGCCCTTGTCACCCGCTATTTTGGATGCGGCTATCGCACCGCCAAAAGCGCCTGTTAAATCCTGCATTCCACGTTCCTTTTCCAACTCGGAGCCTTCCTTGCGGCGCAGGAAATTCGCGCGCACCCTTGCTCCGTAAATATCGCATATATATAAATTATACCATTTTCAATACATTTTGTCAACGATATTTTGTTCAATTATAGCGACAAATATATACCGTTTGTGACAAAATAAGGAAAACTGAAATCCCGGAAAATATTGCTATAAAAATTTTGTCCGTTTATTTTGGCACAAGCGCTTGTCCCACTTGACAAGCCACCGATTTTTTGTTATAATGTACGGTGTATATCTATGTGCGCCCAGCATCTGTGCAGGTATGGCGCGGAGAGGAGCGGAATATGCCGACAAGGCTTGATATGATAATTGGAAATCAGTCGCTTTGCAGCCGTCTTTCCGAGGACGTTGACCGCGGCTCTCTTGCCCACGCCTATATCATTGAAGGAGCGGCGGGAAGCGGCAGACGCACCCTGGCGCGCGCACTTATCGCCGCGGCATGCTGTGAAGAGCGCGGAGGCAAGGAGATAACTCCCTGCCAAAAATGCAGCTCCTGCAAAAAGATTATGGGAAACAGATGTCCTGACGTTTTGCACGTGGGGCTTGAGCCGGACAGGTCTACTATCGGCGTTGAAGCTATCAGATATATAAAGACGGACGTTTACACCGCGCCAAACGACCTTGAGGTCAAGGCATACATCATTGAGGACGCGGACCTTATGACAGTCCAGGCACAAACCGCGTTTCTTTTGCTCTTGGAATCTCCCCCGCCTTACGCCTTGTTTTTCCTCATCTGCCAGAACTCAACCGCTCTGCTTGAAACGGTGCGCAGCCGAGCGCCGTCACTACGTATGGAAAAGCTTCCTCTCGACAAAGTTGAGCAATATCTTTTGGAGAATGAGCGCAGGGCAAGAACGCTCAAAACGGAAAAGCCCGAGGAATTCGGCCTTGCCATATTCTTTGGCAATGGGTCTATCGGAGAATCCATATCACTTTTGGACGGAAGGCGCAGAGCCGCTATAGCAGATGCCAAGCAGGCCGCGGAAAAGCTGATATCAATGCTGATAGCAAAGGATAAATCGGCAGCCTTTGAGGCGCTTTCGGGAAACCTGAAGCGCGCCGAGGTATCAAAGCAGATAGCCTATCTTCAGCTGGCCTTGCGCGACCTTATTATGCTCAAAAAAAGCGATGGAGTAAGGCTTTGCTTTTTCAATGACCGCGAGCGCGCAACCGAGCTGTCCACACACTTTTCATTTCAATCGCTATTTGCGCTTTACGATGCATCGGTAAACGCGGCAGAAGCTCTTGAGTCAAACGCTAACGTTCGTCTTACACTAATGACTATGATGCAGAATGCAGGCATCATTTGAAAGCAAAAAACAAAGTATTATATAAAGGTTGGTCACTTATGAATTCAGAAAACAAGCCTTCTTCCAATAACAACAAGAAAAAGGGCTATTGGCAAAAGAAAAGAAGACACAAAAAACATAATCAGGAGCAAAAGAACTCGCAAAGCGTTACGGCGGAAGAAAGCATAGATCTGTCTGCCGTTGGCTCCGCAATGGATAATTCCGAGCCTGTCACGATAGACGAGGCTCCCGTTGTCGCGAGCGAGGATATTCTCAGCTCCGAAATAGACAGAAAGCCTACGGTTACCGTCAGCATCGAGGGCGAAGACGTAAAAACCGTTCACGTTACAGGCGTTCGATTCAAGGCGAGCGGAAAGATCTATTATTTCAGCAACGAAAAGAAGCTTCAGCTCAAGGACGGAATGAACGTTATCGTTGATACCGCGCGCGGCCAGGAATACGGCGAGGTTGCCTTTGCCGACTGTGAGGTAAAGGAATCAAGCGTTGTTCCCCCCATTCGCGAGGTGATAAGGATCGCCACGGACGAGGATGCAAAGCATCATGCCGACAACAAGAAAAAAGAACAGGAAGCTTTCGGCATCTGCCTTGAAAAAATTCAAAAGCACGGACTTGATATGAAGCTTATCGAGGCACAGTATTCCTTTGATAATTCAAAGCTTTTGTTCTATTTTACGAGCGCGAGCCGAGTTGACTTCCGCGAGCTCGTAAAGGACCTCGCCTCCACCTTCCGTACCCGCATTGAGCTGCGCCAGATAGGCATTCGCGATGAGGCAAAGCTTATGGGCGGTTTGGGTGCTTGCGGACGTTCCCTCTGCTGCTCCACTTTCCTGCCCGACTTTGTTCAGGTTTCTATCCGCATGGCAAAGGATCAGAATCTCTCGCTGAATTCCGGCAAGATCTCGGGCCTTTGCGGCAGGCTTATGTGCTGCTTGCAGTATGAGCACGCCACCTATGCCGAGGAAACGGCAAAAACTCCTCCCGTTGATTCCGTTGTAAAAACGGAAAACGGTATAGGCTACGTTACCGAAACGAACCCCTTGGCAGGAACCATAAAGGTCAAGCTCAAGGATAAGCCCGATATGGTGCCCGAGTTATATAAGCGAGATGACGTAACACTCATCTCCCGCCCCTCCAAAAACAACGAGGATAAGGACTAAAAAAGACACTTTGACAGTTTTAGATATATTATCCAAAAATGTCAAAATAAATTTGTTTAGTTTTTTTCACATTAGAGGTTGAAAAAAGCCCTGATGTGTGATACAATGTATATGTCAAAAATACAGAAAGGACTGGCAATTAACCATGGCATTTAAGATTACTGATGATTGCATCGGTTGCGGCGCATGCGCAGCTGAGTGCCCCGTAGAGGCTATTTCTGAGGGAGATGGCAAGTACGAGATCGACGCTGATACCTGCATCGATTGCGGTAACTGCTCTGAGGTTTGCCCCGTTGGCGCACCCGTAGAGGCATAAGTCAAATTTACTTAAGGGAATTCAGTTTCCCAACAAAATTTCGTCGGGATCCGTATTCAAAAATGGACCCCGACGATTTTTTATAGTCAAGGAAAGGAGTAGAAAAGGGTGAATAACGAGATAACAATGAACGTTAACGAAGATTTAACGCTTATACAAAACAAAAACGGTCTGACCTTTGGAACGGATGCATATCTTTTAGCCGCATTTGTGCAGGGCGGAGCTAAAAAATGTTGCGCCGATCTGGGTAGCGGAACGGGCATTATTCCCCTGCTCTGCGCCTCAAAAAATAAATTTCAAAAAATATACGCTATAGAGATTCAGGAAAGCTTTGCTTCCCTTATTTCGCGCAATGCGGAAATCAACGCTCTTGACTCAAAGGTAACTGCGCTTTGCGCCGACGTGCGAAGCATAAGCACCGACACGCTTTCGGGCGAGGTCGACGTTGTGACTGCAAATCCTCCTTATATGAAGGTGGATTCGGGTAAACGGAACGAGCATGACGAAAAATTCATAGCTCGCCACGAAGTTTGCGGCGACATTGGCGATTTTTGCGCCGCGGCGGCAAGAATGCTCAAATTCGGCGGCAATTTTTACGTTGTCTGGAGGCCTGACAGGCTTTGTGATCTGATGGACGCTTTGAGGCAAAGCAAGCTTGAGCCTAAGCTCATTACTTTTGTTCACGCAACGCCGCAAAGTCAACCCTCTATGGTTCTTATCCGCGCAAAAAAAGGGGCTGCATCGGGCTGCACTCTGACAAGACCACTGTTTTTGCACGACAGCGCGGACGATGCCAAGCAAAACAAGCTTTCACGAGATGCAGAGGCAATATACGCCACCTGCTCCTTTGATTCTTTTACATAAACCGAGGTAACGTATGGAAAACATGAAAAGGATATTAAGCTATACAAGGCGAGGAATAGACGACTACGATATGATAGAGGACGGCGACAAAATTGCCGTTGGCGTATCGGCAGGCAAGGATTCCCTCACGCTTTTGTGCGCTATGGCTTATCTGCGCCGCTTTTATCCCCAAAAATTTACCTTGATAGCCATCACGATAGATATGGGTTTTGAGCCAAAGCAGGATTTTTCAAAAATCCGGGAGCTTTGCGACAAGCTTGACGTTGAATATCATATAGTTCCCACCGAGATCTCCAAAATAATTTTTGACGTGCGCAAGGAGGCAAATCCCTGTTCTCTGTGCGCTAAAATGCGCCGCGGCGCGCTCCATACAGCCGCAAAGGAGCTCGGCTGCACCACAGTAGCGCTCGGACACCACTTTGACGACGTGGTTGAGACCTTTATGCTAAATCTGTTCTTTGAGGGACGTCTTGGCTGCTTTTCTCCCGTTACGTATCTTTCGCGCGTGGGAATAAAGCTTATTCGCCCCATGCTGTATATGCCCGAAAAGGAGGTTGCCGAGTTCGCCAAGAAAAACGAACTTCCCGTGCTCAGCTCTCCCTGTCCTGCCGACAAAAACACTCAGCGCGAGGAGATGAAACAGCTCTTGCGCCGTCTTGAGCGCGATAATAAGGGCCTCAGATACCGCATCTTCGGCGCCATTTCGCGCGGTGAGATAGACGGTTTTCGCGAAACAGGCAGAATGGAAGGCATTAAAAACTACGAAAACGACGATCCCGCCGATACGGAGAGCAAAAATGAAAACTAACGATTACACATTCAAAAAAGCCCTTCCCATATGGGAGAGCGGAACGCAAACGGTCATGAACCGCACACTCGCCTTCGTGACAAAAATTGACGGTGCCAAAGATTACAGGCTCGCGCTTGCGGGTGCTTCGTCTTTTACTGTGTTTGTCAATGGCAATTTTGTCGCGTTTGGCCCCGCACGTGCAGCACACGGCTTTTACCGCGTTGACGAATACGCTCTTTTCCCATACCTCAATATAGGTCAAAACACCGTTGAAATAAGGGTTTCGGGCTACAACGTAAACTCCTTTGCTTATCTCGATCAGCCCTCTTTTCTTTGCGCCGAGATAACGGACGGTGATACCGTTATTGCCTACACCGACACAACGGATCCGGGCTTTTGCGCATACGGATTTGACGAGAAGATCATGCGAGTTCACCGTTTTTCCTATCAGCGCCCCTTTACCGAAAGCTATCGCTTGAGTGACGGCGCGTTCAGGTATGAAAATCGCGATGCACTCCCACTTGAAGCCTGCGGTGACAAGCATTTTATATGCCGCGACCTACCATCAGGTGAATACGATATTCTCCGTCCCGTCTGCCTTATGGGTGGCGGCGAGGTCACCTATTCCGATAAGGAAAAATATTACAACGACCGCGCGATAACCAAAATTTGTGATGCCTACAAGGGCTATACCCCCGACGCGCTTGAGTTCCGCTCATTTGAGGAAATTGGCAAGATGGACTTTTCCGCGCGCGGCGAAATCGACGGCGACACAGACGTTATCACGCTTTGCGCCGACACCTATGCCGACGTTGATATGGGTGTAAACCACACGGGACTTATATCCTTTGAGGTTGAATCGCTTGGCGATACAGAGCTTTACGTCACCTTTGACGAGACCT
>JAFQLG010000043.1 GCA_017414605.1 Clostridia bacterium | reverse complement strand
TCCCGTCCCGGTGAGAATGAATATAACCCACTCGAGAGCGCGTTTTAATATCCTTTTCATTATGTAACCTCCGTCTTTGTTTTGTGTCCGCGGTTTCTAATGCTCGCTTGTATGTTCTTTTGTGCGAGTTCCGCGGAATAGATCGGGCGGGCGGCGTCGTCCCTCTCGCCGGTGAAGCCTCGAGAAAGCTCTCTATAAATCGTCGCTGTGTGAACCCCAAGGGCTTTCGCTATGTCACAAGGGCGGGAACCGCTCGAATATTCCTTCTCGATCTTCTTTCGTTCCTCGTAGGTGAGGTATCGACAAATCATACAAAACTCCTTCCTTAAAAATAAAAATGTGCGGAAGGTTGCAACCTCCCGCACATTTTAGCGGTTTTGAGGTCGTTTTAACCTTTCGCACATATTATAAAACTTTTTATTTTATAAAAAATACCGAAAATCCGTTTACAAATTTGGCACTATATGGTATAATAATTGTGTATATGTTTATTTTGCTTGGAGGACTGACGTGCAGATCATGAAAATCGAGGTTGGCGACTTGCTGACCATGAAAAAACCGCATCCCTGCAAAAGCAACACCTTTAAGGTGCTGCGCGTTGGCAGCGACGTTCGCATAGTTTGTACAAATTGCGGCCGCGACCTCACGCTTGACCGCATAAAGCTTGAAAAATCGGTCAAACACATCTCTAAGCATCAATAATTTATCATCTTGTTTTATCGTTACCCAAAAGGAAGGAAAATAATGAACAACAACGCAACACCCAATCAAAACGCGAGCGGCGGAGATCTCTCCTCCCCTCTTTCTCAAAACAAAAAGCTTGGCGCAGGACTTTTATCATGGCTTGCCTATATCAAGAATGAATACCTTTATCTTTTGATGGCGGCTGCGATCCCCGCTATACTCTTTTTCCTGATATACCTCGTTCGCGGTCTTTATCCATTTGGTCAGGGCACGGTACTGGTGCTTGACCTGAACGGTCAGTACGTGTTCTTCTTTGAGGGCCTCAAAAACGCAGTATTAGAGGGAGATTCCCTGCTTTATACCTGGTCAAGAGCGCTGGGCGGCGAGTTTCTCGGAATGTATGCTTATTACATTGCCAGCCCTCTCTCCTATCTCATCTGCCTTTTCCCCGCTGACAGAACTCAGGAATTTCTCCTGATAATGTTCATGATAAAGGCGGCGCTGTGCGGTCTTACCATGGGCTTCTATCTCCACAAGCACTCGGTAAAGAGAAACAAATTCACCGTTGTTGCATTCTCTATCCTCTATGCCATGTCGGCTTACTGCGTGGTTCACCAGAACAACACCATGTGGATAGATGCGGTTATGTGGCTGCCTCTTGTAGCTTACGGTATTGAACAGCTGATAAAGTACGGAAAATACAAGGTCTTCGTTATTTTCCTGGCACTCACTCTGGCGAGCAACTTCTATATCGGATACATGGTTTGTATCTTTGTTTTCCTTTACTATTTCTTTTATCTCTTTGCATATAAGGATAACGGAGTTAACAACCCCCGCTCCGAGAGCGCGCATTTTGGAAAATCCTTTGTCCGCATCGGGTTCTTCTCCCTTCTCGCTATCGGCATCGCGGCGCTCATCGTTCTCGGCGCATACTACTCCTTACAGTTCGGTAAAAACGAGTTTACCGATCCTTCATGGGACGTTAAGCTGCGCTTTGACTTTTACGATCTGCTCTTCAAGCTGCTCCCCTCCTCCTACGATACTGTCAGAATTGACGGTCTTCCCTTTGTTTATTGCGGTCTTTTGACCGTTATCCTCGCGCCGCTGTTTTTCTGCTCCAAGAAATTCACCGTTCGCGAAAAGATAGTAAGCGGAATATTCTTGCTCATATTCGTTCTGAGCTTTATGATATCCACGGTTGACCTCGTTTGGCACGGCTTCCAGAAGCCGCAATGGCTCAACAACCGATACAGCTTTATGTTCTGCTTCTTCCTCATTTTCCTCGCATTCCGCGCGTTTGAATTTATTGAGGAGATCTCGCTCAAAAACCTCGCGGTTGTGGGCGGATTCATATTCCTGTTCACCGCGGTTTTGCAGAAGTTTGCCGAGGAATACAAGGACAAGCTGGTCGAGCTTGCTTACGGACCCAACGAAGAGGACTTCCTGGTCCACCCGTTTGCAACGGTCTTGCTGACAGTCATAGCGCTGGTAATCTACATTTCCCTGATAACGCTGATGAAGCGGGCGGACAACAAGGACCTCGTGTCCGCAGGACTTGTGGGCGCTATCTGCATCGAGCTGTTTATAAGCGGTCTTAACAACATCAACGATCTCGACAAGGACGTTGGATACGGCAAATACACCAATTATAATGAGTTCAAGGAGCTTTACACTCCCATAGTTGAAACGCTGGACAGCTATGATACCTCCTTCTACCGATTTGAAAAAACTTACCACAGAAAATACAACGATAACATGGGCTTTGGCATCAGGGGCCTTTCCAACTCCACGTCAACGCTCAACAAGGATACGGTAAACTTTTTGCGCATGATGGGATACTATTCACAGTCCCATAAGTCGCAATACAAGGGCGGAAACCCCGTTGGCGATTCGCTTGTAGGCATCAAGTATATCATTTCCGAAAGAGATCTCTCCACGCTTTACGGCGAGCCCGTGCTTACGGGTCAGGATTATGCGGACTATCTCGGCATCACGCTTGACGAGCTCAAGGAGCAGACCTTTGCCGATAACTACAAGGACCTTTCTGCCGCTGATATCAACGTTTATCTCAATAAATGGGCGCTCTCTTTGGCGTTTGCGGCAGATGACGATATCTACAACGTAAACTTCAAGGAACACAACACCTGGATCAGCGAGAGCAGCAAGGATTATGCCGAAAAATACAATCCTTACGGTCATACCAATCCCTTTGCGCGTATGAACGCGCTCATCACCGCTATTCTCGGCGAGGACGAAACCGTTGAGCTATTCAAGCCCGCAATACAGAACGGCGAGCCCAAATTGAGTGACGGAGTTACCTTTAAGGTTTCCTCCGACCACAACAAGTACGTTGGAACAGACCAGAAAGGCACCGTTACCTATTCCTACACGGTTCCCGAGGGACAAACGCTCTATCTCTATTTCCCTGCTTACTACAACCGCGAGATCAAGATATCCTCACCTACTCTCTCCATTGCGGACGGCACAACCAAGCTCGACAAGTGCAATGACAGGATAGTTGAGCTGGGCGCCTGCAAAGGCACGGAATACAAGCTCAAGGTCACCATTTCCAACACTCGCAACGAGTTCTATACAAAGCTTGAGGAGTCCTTTATCTACTATGTTGATACCGACGTTATGAACGAGGTGTTCACACGCATCCAAGAGGGTCAGATGATAATGGACGACACCTTTAAGAGCGATGATATCACGGGTACTATGACCACGGCAAAGGACGGACAGACCGTTCTGACCTCCATTCCCTACGATAAGGGCTGGAGAGTTTACGTTGACGGCGAGGAGGTCCAGACCTATGAAACTCTGGATGCGCTCGTTTCCTTTAAGATCGACGAGGCGGGTGAGCACGATATCCGCTTCCTCTATCGCTCCGATGCTTATAATTTCGGTATCGTTATAACGATAGTTTCGCTTTCGGGCTTCATTCTCATAATGATATTTGAGAGATGGCTCAAAAAGCTTAAGCTCGTAAAGCTCTTCTTCGTTGTTGAGGGAGATGAGGACGATGAAAGCTTAAGGCTCGCCGCACTTGAAGCCTCTTATGCGGATCAGGAGCAAGCCGAAACCGATGAAGACAAGCCAAAGATCAAGAAGCTTGTCCCCAAGAGCCAGAAAAACATCAAGGCACAAAAGAAAAACAACAAGAAAAAATAAGTCAGCGCTCCGCACGCGCGGAGCCTGACATAAAAACAACTACCCAGAAAGGACTTTCCCTATGTTTTATTACATTTCGGGCAAGCTTGCATATTCAAATCCCAACACCGCGGTTATTGACGCGGGCGGCGTTGGATACAAAATGACCATAAGCGAAAACACCTATAACGCGCTGCCCCGTCTTAATGCTGAAGGATACGCCAAGCTCTATACCTATATGGCTGTGCGCGAGGACGACGTTGAGCTTTTTGGATTCATTAACGAGGCGGAGCTTTCTTCCTTTAAGCTTTTGTTAACCGTTTCGGGCGTTGGTCCCAAGGCGGCGATATCCATTCTTTCCCTGCTCACTCCCGAGAAATTTGCTCTCGCAGTTTGCACGGAGGACAGAAAGACTATTTCAAAGGCGCAAGGAATCGGACCCAAGACCGCGGCGCGCGTTATCCTTGAGCTAAAGGACAAGCTGCTCAAGACTACCGATCTCGGCGAGGTTGCAAGCGCCAGCTTTGATTCCCCCGCAGTTCCAACGAACAGCGGCAAGCTGGCAGAGGCGCAGGACGCCCTCCTGGTGCTTGGCTACTCGCGCTCCGAGGCGCTTAACGTTCTCAAGAATATTGACACACAGACGCTTGAGCTTGAAGAAATTATCAAGCGAGCGCTCAAGCTGCTCATTAAATAATATAGGAGGTTGTTGCTATGTTTGACGAAGAGCTTGATTTTGAAAACCGAATAGTTTCCACCTCATATAGCGCGGAGGATTCCGATACAGACGTTTCCCTGCGCCCCAAAACGCTTGACGATTATATCGGTCAGGACAAGGTAAAGGAAAATCTCAAGGTGTATATCGACGCGGCAAAGTTGCGCGGCGAGTCACTTGACCACGTTTTGCTTTACGGCCCTCCCGGACTCGGTAAAACTACACTTTCGGGCATTATTGCAACCGAAATGGGCGTTAATATCCGCGTGACATCCGGTCCTGCGATTGAAAAGCAGGGCGACCTGGCGGCACTGCTTACCAATCTTTCCGAGGGCGACGTTCTCTTTATCGACGAGATACACCGCCTTTCAAGAACGGTTGAGGAGATACTCTATCCCGCAATGGAGGACTTTGCGCTTGATATTATAATAGGTAAAGGACCCTCCGCGAGAAGCATCCGCATAGACCTGCCCCACTTTACCCTTATTGGCGCAACCACGAGAGCAGGTCAGCTCACCACTCCCTTGCGCGACCGTTTCGGCGTTGTATTAAAGCTCGACCTCTACACTCCCGAGCAGCTTGCGACCATAGTTACGAGAAGCGCAGGCATTCTCGGTATTGAGATAGACGAACGCGGCGCTTACGAGATAGCATCCCGTTCGCGCGGAACGCCCCGTATCGCCAACCGCCTCTTAAAGCGAGTTCGCGATTTTGCGCAGGTCATGGGAAAAGCGACCATTGACAGCGAGATAGCACAGTTCGCGCTTGATAAGCTTGAGATAGACGAGCTTGGTCTTGACTCCACCGACAAGCGCATGCTTGAAACTATTATCAAATTCTACGATGGTGGCCCCGTTGGTCTTGAAACTCTGGCGGCTACTATCGGCGAGGAAGCCATAACTCTTGAGGACGTTTACGAGCCTTATCTTATGCAGATAGGCTATCTTTCAAGAACGCCTCGCGGAAGATGTGTTACCAGACT
>JAFQLG010000042.1 GCA_017414605.1 Clostridia bacterium | reverse complement strand
TTGCTTTCCTTGCAACCGAAATATTTGACAGAAAGCCTAACATCAAGGGCTATAGAATGGCAGACGTACGTATTCTGAACCTCTTGGCAGAGGGCAGGCTTGTAAACCTGGCAGCAGGCAACGGTCACCCCGCGGAGATAATGGACATGAGCTTTGCAATTCAGGCGAAATCCCTTGAATATCTTGCAAAAAACCGAGGCAAACTCCAAAAGAAGCTTTATGCGGTTCCTGCAGAAATAGATGCAGAAGTAGCTATGCTCAAGCTTAAGGCTATGGGCTTTGCAATAGACTCTCTCACCGAGGAACAGAAAGAATATCTTTCAAGAATAGACTGATGATAAACAAGACAAAAGTTGCGGTTATTGGCGCGGGACACGCGGGTATAGAGGCGGCGCTTGCATGCGCCAGGACGGGTATTGATACCGTCCTTTTCACCATGTCACTTGACAGTATCGCAAATCTTCCCTGCAATCCTTCGATCGGAGGAACAGCCAAAGGTCACTTGGTATATGAGGTAGATGCCCTCGGAGGCGAGATGGGGCGCGCGGCGGATGCAGTAACGCTTCAGTCAAGAACGCTCAATCTCGGAAAGGGCGCAGCGGTTCACTCAAAAAGAATTCAGGCCGATAGAAAAAAATATCAGTACATAATGAAATCGGTGCTCGAAAACACCGAAAACTTACGTTTGGTGCAGTCCGAAATAACCGAAATATTAACAGAAAACTGCTCAAATTCTCCTTATGACAAAAGGGTAACTGGTGTCAAAACCAACCTTTTGGAGCAATGGGAGTGCGAATGTGCAATAATTTGTGCAGGCACCTATCCTGATGCAAAAATATTCGTCGGCAACGTAAATTACTCTGCAGGCCCAGATGGGCTTTTAGGTGCCCAAGGACTTTCAAAATCACTTAAAGACAACGGAATTCGTATTATGCGCTTCAAAACGGGAACGCCCGCGCGTGTAAAGCGCAGCACGATCGATTTTTCAAAGCTTGAGCTTCAGGAGGGCGAGTTCGACTGTATGCCTTTTTCCTGGTCCACCCCGGATGACGCTTTCGGCTCTCTTGAGCAAATTCCTTGCCATATAGTATATACTAATGAAGAAACTCACCGAATAATCAAGGACAATATACACCTTTCCGCTATGTATTCCGGCCAAATTAGCGGCACCGGACCGCGTTATTGCCCCTCCATTGAGGATAAGCTTGTGCGCTTTGCTGATAAACCGAGACATCAGCTGTTTGTTGAGCCGCTTGGTGAAAACACGGAGGAAATGTACATTCAAGGCTTCTCAACCTCGCTCCCTGCCAACGTTCAGTATAAAATGCTCCGTTCACTTGAAGGATTTGAAAATGCGGAGATAATGCGATATGCATATGCCATAGAATATGATTGCATTGATCCCACACAGCTCTATCCAACCCTTGAATTCAAAAGAATTTCAGGTCTTTACGGTGCAGGACAGTTCAACGGAACCTCCGGATACGAAGAAGCCGCGGCACAAGGCATAGTTGCTGGAATAAACGCTTCTCTCAAGCTTCGCGGTCTTGACCCAATGATTCTTGAACGATCAAGCAGCTATATTGGCACGCTTATTGATGACCTTACGACAAAAGGCACAAACGAGCCTTACCGAATGATGACGTCGCGCTCGGAATACAGACTTCTTTTAAGACAGGATAATGCAGACGTGCGCCTTACCCCATACGGAAGAGCTGCAGGCCTCGTAGGCGATGAGCAATATGATGCTTATCTTACCAAGCAAGCACTAATTAAAAAAGAGATAGAAAGGCTGGAGGCAACGCACGTATCAAAGGATCTGGCGTCAGAATTTCTTTTATCACGGGGCAAAGATGCGGCAAAATCCGGCGTTTCGCTTGCAGATCTCATAAAACGACCAGACTTTGACTATCAGAGCATCGCGCCTCTCGATATTGCAAGGCCAAGGCTGTCTCGCCGCGTTATAATCTCCACCGAAACAGAGATAAAGTACGCAGGATATGTAAAAAAGCAGCTCGCAGAGGTAAAGCGGCGTAGCCAGCTCGAGACAAAAGCACTGCCAAAAGACATTGATTATTCACAAGTAAAAGGACTTCGCATCGAAGCGGCGCAGAAGTTGAACAAAATCAAGCCGCTAACTTTCGGACAAGCCTCGAGAATAAGCGGCGTTAATCCTGCAGACATCTCCGTTTTGCTTGTATATTTGGGTATAAAGTGATGAACACTATGAATTTGAATGAATACAAAGAGCTCCTGTCTGCAGCATTCGGCTCAAACGGGTATCCGGAAATGCTAGAGGATGCCGCAGCGGAGAAGTTTTACACCTTTTCCAACCTGCTTGTCGACACCAACAAGCGCTTCAACCTTACAGCGATTACCGACGAGAAAGAAATTATGCTCAAACATTTCGTTGATTGCGCATCAATTGCTCCACACATACCGAAGGGTGCTACCCTGATTGATATTGGCTGCGGAGCCGGATTCCCCACAATTCCGATCGCAATTTTGAGAAAAGACGTACAAGTTACAGCGCTTGATAGCACTCAGAAGCGAATAGATTTCGTGAATTTAGCAGCAAAAACCCTCAACTTGCAAAACGTGACAGGCGTTTGCGCAAGAGCCGAGGAGTTTGCTTTGACGCATCGCGAAACGTTTGACGTTTGTACAAGCCGCGCAGTTGCGAGGCTGAACATTTTGGCAGAGCTCTGTGTTCCGCTCATCAAACTTGGCGGCTCATTTATAGCCATGAAATCGCAAAAGGCGGATGAAGAATATGCCGAAGCGCGAGAAGGAGTTTCTAAGCTCGGTTGTTCCTTGATTCTAAACCAACAAGATTTCTTTAGCCATCAAGGCATAGATACAGAGAGAAAACTTCTTGTTTTCAAAAAAGAGCGCGGCACGCCAAAGGAATTCCCCAGAAGATACTCACAAATCATCAAAAAGCCCCTATAACAAAAAAAACAGCACGCCGGCCGTGCTGTTTTTTGTTTCACGTGAAACACACCCCAAGCAGCACACAAGTCCATTGTTTCACGTGAAACAGACGCCCCGAGTTTGCGTGTAAATTCAGCCATGTGAAAAACTCCGGAAGAACGAGGCATCGTTACGCGCGAAACACGCGTCCCTGAGTTTGCGCGTTCGCCTTTCGGCAAGCAAAACCCAGGGAAAGAAGCAATGTTTCACGTGAAACACGCGTTTTACCCCTAAACATTTCAATTATTTTTATCAAAGCACTTGAAATTGCCCCAAAAATGTTGTATAATGACTTTGATCAATAAATTTATAGGAGAAAATCAAATTGGGTAAGATTATATCTTTTTCTAACCAGAAAGGCGGCGTTGGCAAGACCACGTCTGCCGTAAATGTGGCCGCCTCGCTCGGAATACTCGGTCACAAGGTTCTTCTCATCGATCTTGACCCCCAGGGCAACGCTACAAGCGGAGTTGGAGTGGCAAAGAAGAACCTCAAGTATTCAATTTATGACGTGTTGGTCGGCAACACTTCCGCAGAAGAGGCGATTATACACACGGAATACGAAAATCTGGACATTATAGCTACAAACATTGCTCTTGCAGGCGCAGAATACGATCTTTATCAGGGAAATGGCGCCGAGAGGGTCATGAAGAACGCTCTCGAGGCAATCAAAGACAATTATGACTACATTATTATTGACTGTCCTCCCTCGCTCAGCATGCTTACGGTTAATGCAATGGTTGCAAGTGATGGCGTTATTATTCCTATGCAATGCGAATTCTATGCGCTGGAAGGCCTTTCACAGCTCACTTTTACAATTAACAAAATCAAATCTAAGTTCAACCCTAACCTGAATATTACGGGAATCCTGATCACAATGTATAACGGACGCCTCCTGCTTTCGCTCCAGGTAATGAACGAGTTGAGAAAGTATTACAAGGACAAGCTGTTTTCCACACAGATATCCCGCGGCGTAAAAGTTTCCGAGGCCCCCGGCTTCGGTTGCCCCGTGTATTATCATGATAAGCGTTGCAAAGGCACCAACGAATATCTTGCAGTTGCTCAAGAGCTTGCAACGAGAATTTAACACAAGGAGATATAGACATGGCAAAATCAAAGATCGGAAGAGATTTTTACTCTATACTTGATGACAATATTCTTGAAGAAAACAAGGATTCCGTTACTACAATCAACATTTCCGACATTGAACCCCGCAAGGATCAGCCCAGAAAGTATTTTGACGACGAAAATCTTCAGCTCCTCGCAGACTCAATTTCGGTTCACGGCGTTCTTCAGCCCATAATCGTCCGCGAAAACCCCATTTATCCTTCCACCTACGAAATAATTGCGGGTGAGCGCCGCTGGAGAGCCGCACGCCTTGCAGGACTTACTGAAATACCCGTTGTAGTCGTCAGCGGTGACGACCTCAAGGTCGCCCAGATCGCTCTGGTTGAAAACGTACAGAGAGAGGACTTGAACCCCGTTGAAGAAGCGTTTGCTTATCAGGCACTTATTGAGAGATTTGGTCTCACTCAAGAACAACTTTCAAAAGAAGTGGGCAAATCTCGCTCGGCTATTGCAAACATGCTTCGCTTGACAAAGCTTCCCGACGAAGTTCTCGAGCTGTTGAAGCAGGACAAGATAAGCGAAGGCCACGCAAGGGCACTTCTCGGGCTTGACAACGATGAGAAAATGATCCTTTTAGCGCAAAAGATCCAGGAAAGACAGTTGTCCGTTAGAGAAACCGAGGCGGCTGTTAAGCGCACCTGTGAGCAAAAGGACATTGTTCTCGCAAAAGAAGAGAATGATGACTCTGCTCAAAGGCGCGTATACATGAAGGACCTCGAAAGACGCGCCATGGACACTCTTGGCAGACGCGTTAAGATAAACCAAACGGCCAAAAAGCGAACCGTAGAACTAACGTTCGATAACGATGCAGACCTTGAAGAGCTGCTCTGCCTGCTTTGCGGCAACGAGTTTTTTAAGGCCTAAAGACAATTTGAATAAAACTATCATTGCTTAGCAAAAATTACACAAACAC
The DNA here is from genome assembly GCA_017414605.1 of Clostridia bacterium. Next base: position 63,800 of record JAFQLG010000042.1, on the reverse strand, counting down.
AGCAAAGAAAGGAAACACGAGATGCTTGACATCAATTATATAAAGACAAATCCCGAAGAAGTTATTGCCAGGCTTGCAAAAAAAGGCAAGGACGCAAAAGAAGAAATCGCAAAAATACTTGAACTTGATGCAAAAAGACGCGCACTCATCGCCGAAACCGAAGGACTTAAGGCTGAGCAGAACAAGCTGACTAAGTCCATTCCCCAATATAAAAAGGAAGGTCGCGATCTTGCACCCATATTCGCACAGTCCAAGGAACTTGGCGCTAAGGCAAAAGCAAACGACGAACTGCTCAAGGGCGTTGAAACCGAGCTCACAGGCTACATGTTGGGTCTTCCCAACCTCCCCGACGTAGACCTCAAGGAAGGCGGAAAAGAGAACAACGAGCCCCTTCGCTACTTTGGAGAACCCCACAAATTCGATTTTGAGCCCAAAAATCACGTTGATCTCTGCACCGATCTCGGTCTTATAGACTACGAAAGAGGCACAAAGCTCTCGGGGTCCGGATTCTGGATCTATCGCGGTATGGGCTCAAGACTTGAATGGGCGCTTCTCAATTACTTTATTGATACTCATCTTGCAGACGGATATGAACTCATTTTGCCTCCCCACATGCTTGAATACGAGTGCGGAGTTACCGCGGGACAGTTCCCCAAGTTTGCCGATGAGGTATACAGAATCGCAAACCCCACCGACGATCGAGTAAGATACATGCTTCCCACAGCCGAAGCAGCACTCGCTTCACTTTACAGAAACGAAATACTCACCGAGAAGGATCTTCCCAAGAAACTCGTAAGCTATACGCCTTGTTTCCGCCGCGAAGCAGGCTCTTATCGTTCCGACGAGCGCGGAATGGTTCGCGGACATCAATTTAATAAGGTAGAAATGTTCCAATTCACGCTTCCCGAAAAGAGCGACGAAGCATTTGAAGAGCTGGTAACAAAGGCAGAGAATCTTGTAAAGGGACTTGGATTCCATTTCAGAACCGTTAAGCTTGCCGCAGAGGACTGCTCGGCATCCATGGCGAGAACCTATGACATCGAGATCAACATTCCTTCCATGAACGGATACAAGGAAGTCAGCTCGGTTTCCAACGCGCGCGACTACCAGGCTCGCCGCGGCATGATGAGGGTTAAGAGAGATAATGGAAAGACAGAATATCTGCACACTCTCAACGGCTCCGGACTTGTAACGTCCAGAATTCTTCCTGCTCTCGTTGAGCAGAATCAGAACAAGGACGGCAGCGTAACCGTTCCCGAGGTCCTTCGCAAGTATCTCGGCACAGACGTTATCAAGAAGTAACGACAATCAAGTAAAAGTCTTATACTGTAAGGAGTTTTACTATGTTAGGAGCAATCCTCGCAAAACAAAAAAGCCTGCTCGAGGAGCTTTGGGAATACTTCAGCGAAACATATTTTTCTCCCGAAATGCCATATCTTGAAAACATATCGTTTGGCACGGGAACGCTGATCTCAATGCAGACCATAATACTTGGTATTACGGTAGGCATCATAGTTGCCTCGGCAAGTAGCATATACACAAAGCGATATATAGGCGATTTTGTCAGGAAGATCATTTACGAAGAATGCTTTGACAAACAACGCGCAAAAACCCTTTATGACCTGGGGTATTTAAGAAGTCCGGGTGTACGAAACACGATAAAGAGCTACGGCTCTTTGTCAAGGTGGATCCGTTGCGTCGAAGAGGACGAATATATGGAAAATGCAGAGAAGGCAAGGGAAGAGTTTGAAGAACTTCACAAAAACGATCCAAAGCCGCCAAAATTCCAATATCCCGAATTCAAGCGCGACCTCAACACAATGCATTTCTACATTCCCGAAGACAAAAAATACGCCGCGGAGGTAAAGTTTGAAAAGCAGGGAGCAAATTGGGGTTCGTTCATTCTGGTAACCGCAGTTTCTCTTATCTTATGCGCCTTTGTGTGCTACATACTGCCGGACGTTATAAAAATGTTTGACAATTTCATAACCGTAATTGGCGGCAAATAACAACTTCAAACACAAATAAAAAAGCAAAACTCGTTGACTTGTCAACGAGTTTTGCTTTTTGTCTTTATTGTTTTATCAATCCAGAACTACGGATTTTTTCTTGCCGTTTTTATTTTTGGGATATTCTCTTATCCTGGTAACGTAAGCAAGATTGATAGCCTCGGCTTTGCCTCCGCTCTTTTTTATAAGAAGCGCGCCGTCGCTCACTTCCTCAATAACACCGTCGATCGTGTTGCCGTCAAACAAGTAAACCACACAGTCCCGGCCAACAAATCTTTTTGCTATTTCGATCATATCTGACAAATCTCCTTTTCGATTTATTCTTACAGCCATCATCGCCGCTCTCTGCCTTTTTTGATTTTGCCTTCTCGACAGGGCAAGAAAGAGCGGAAGAAAGATGCACAAATATATGGCGGGATTCATTTATTAGCTCCTTTGCGCCTGCAGATTTAATGTATCTGCGTTCCCTCGGGAACCATATCGTCAACAAAGATCACCTTGCAGCCGCAAGCGTTGTTTGAGGCAGCCAAAAGCATTCCGTTACTGTTAACACCCGTAATTCTTGTGGGCTGAAGATTTGCTATAACGATTATCTTTCTTCCAACAAGCTCCTCGGCCTTATAGTCATGCTTGATGCTGGAAACAATAACGCGCTCGCCAACGCCGTCATTCAGCGTGAGCTTATAGCAGGAATGAGATTTTCTTATCTCCTGGCACTTAACTATCTTGCAAACGCGAAGGTCAAGCTTGCCGAAATCATCAATTGTAACAAGATCGGTCTTTATGGGCTCAACGGGATCGGGCTCACCGTATACCTTTTCTTCTTGTACGGGGTTAAGCGCCGCCTCTGCCGCAGCGTTTACAGCCTTTTCCTCATCCGTTTCGCCATACGAGAAATCAAGCAGGCCTATAAATCTTTCCTTTTCGATCGCGTAAAGGAAGAGATAAAGTCTGGGACCCTGCTCCTTGTCTATAAGAAGCTTGTAAACGGTTTTGAAGAACTTGCCCTGTATGCCCTTGAGTTCCTTTTGATCGGTGATCTCGGGGTATATCTTTTTGGGAATAGCATAAAGCTCCTGGTTGAGCTCGTCCAGAGTATAGGTTTCGTTTGCCAAGAAATCATGGAGCGCCGCAATAGCCGCTCTTTCCTTTTCACCAAGCTCGCCGTACACCTCAAAATTACGCGTTGAGCGCAGCTTGTTTACCTGCTCGGGAGCGCACTGCTCGAGCCAGAATTTTGCTCTGTCAAGTCTATCCTTAAACTGCTCGTACTTGTAGGGCGTGCCTATCTTTTCAAACACAGTTTCAAGCATAGGAACGTTGAAGTCAACAATAGATCCGAGCTGAACGAGAAGTCCCATGGGAACGGTTTCGATCTCTCTGCCCTCGATCTCGCAATTGTACATAACGGATGCGTTGTATTCGGAAGCGTTGCCCGCCTTGTATTCGTTGTACATTTTGTCAAACTCGAAGTATTGGCGGAGGATTCCGTCGTCAAAGCAGAAGTCAAACGCCTTTACAGGCTCGGTCTTGGAATAGAGCCAGAGGATTATCTCGGGCTGATAAAGCTTTAAGAGAAGCTCGGGAGTCATATTAAGTCCGGATGAGGATGACATTTTTCCCGCAACGCCCTTGATGCCAATGAATTCGTATCCCTGGTAAATAGGCGCCTCGTGACCGTATATCTTCTTTGCGATAACCTTTGAGTTGTTGTAGGAACCCGTGGGTGCGGAGTGGTCTTTTCCACCCGGCTCAAAGTCTACCTGCTCATATTTCCAACGCATAGCCCAGTCGACCTTCCAGCCAAGCTTGCAGTTGAAGTTGGTGGTAAAGTCAAAATGACCGTGGTGTCCGCAACGGCACTCATATTCTGCATCCGTGCAATCCTCATTTACGGAAAGGATCTTGGTAAAGTCGGTCTTACACTCGGGACAGAAAATGCTGACGGGGTAGTACTCGGCCTTTTCTTTGTCGTGAGCGGCGCGGCGCTCCTCCTCGCTCAACGTCTTGTCCTTTGTTTTGAAGGAATCAAGTATCTCAAATATCTCGCCGCGGTTTTTAATGGCGTGGATAAGGTCTGCGGTATATTTGCCGCTTCTGTACATATCAGCCTGATATCTGCACTCAAACTTGATGCCAAAGGGCTTTATCGCATTGAGGAATTCCTCCTCAAAGTGACGCGCGTAGTTTTCGTGACATCCAAAGGGATCGGGAATGTCAACGTAGGGACAACCGATATACTTGTCGTAAGTGTCGCCAACAACCGCCTGGACGTTTGCGGGGATCTTACGGCAACGGTCAAACTCGTCCCAGGATATTATGAGCTTTGCCTTTTTGCCCATTTTTTCAAGCGCCTTTACAACAAAAAGAGGTGTTGCGATGTCGCGGAAATTTCCAATGTGAACGCTACCCGAGGGAGATACGCCTGCCGCGCAGATATACTCCTCCTTATCGGGATTCCTTTCTATTAGGCGCTTTGCTATTTCTTCTGACCAATGCATTTTTATATTCCTTCCTTAAACTCATATAAACACAATAACCAATACATTCTATCACAACTTACAACCGTTGTCAACAAGAAAATTTGGACTTTATCTTTTTTACTGTATCAGATAACGTAAATATCGGTGGGCTCTCCGTCCTTTGTCGCATTGCTCTTTCTATAAACGGACGGTGAAGTTCCCATTCTACTGATAAAAGCTCTATTAAAGGTGCGCAACGTGCCAAAGCCCGCCAAAGAAGCCACTTCGGTAACGCTGTGATCCGTAGTCCTTAAAAGCCTGCACGCCTCGGATATCCTCAGCGAGTTGATGTAGTCGGTGAATCTCACGTTCAGAATGTCGCCAAAAAGGTGTGAGATGTAATATTTGCTCAAATGCAGTTCCTTTTCAAGAACCGAGAGTGAAAGCTCTTTTGTAAAATTCTGCGAGCAATACGCCACTATGGATTTAATAGTCATATTCTCGTCCGAGCGAGCACGTCCCAGATCCATCATACCAATAAACTCGGCACAAAAGGACAAAAGATATCCGCGTATCAAAAGATCTCTTTGCTCAGCAGGGAAGTTTTCGTAATCGGCGAGCATGCCGACAAGCGAGTCCAGCCTTTGGTTTTGGGAAGCGCCTTTGATAAGCGCGCTGTCCGCATCCATAGTTAAAAATTTTTGTGATAATTCGGGTATAGCGTAGGGGTCAACGATAAACAGAACGTACTTGATGCCGCTCTCAAGATCGGCAAAGCTATGTATCTTGTTGGGAAACACAACCAAAAGATCTCCGGCGTTCACCGTATACGTTTCGGTATCTATGACCGCGCGTGTGCTACCCGATATCATATAGACTATTTCTATATGCTTGTGAAGATGAGGTCCTACCGTCAGCGTTCCGCCCACAACCGAGGCATCGCGGATAGACAGATCGACCACTCGGGTTTCATACTGTATTTTCATACCGTTGCATCACCCTCATTAAGCGGCTGCCTGCTTTTTCTTTCTTCTGAGTGCCAAAAGAACGATAGCACCGACAAGTGCCAATGCACACACTACAACTATGATAATAATAAGAACTGTGGTCCAGCCAAGCCCGGAGGCGCCGTAAAGTGATATATCGCTTACGGTGATCTCGCTGACCTCGTCCTTGGAAGACAAGTGAATAGTAACCGTCAGGTCGTCGGATTCGCCTATGCGCTCCGCAAGCTCGGATATATCAAAATAATACTCGGTTTCGGCGTTTACGAGAGCGGCTTCAGCGATGTACGTGACCTTGCTTCCGGACGCATTGTTCGTAATACTCAAAATAAGGGTGGGACGGTTCTTGCTTGATACGGTAATACCGAGATACTTGGCTTCTTTAAGAGCTTTTGCGGGAACGTTTACGGCGGTTACCGCGCCTATACCGTTTCCGGTATTGGCAACGACCGTAAGCTCTCTGCCGTAAATACCGTTTCCATCAGCTGTTGCCGACATGTGAGCCAGTGTAATGCTGTTTTCAGCAAAGCTATCCAGCATTGCGGGGAAGGGCGTTACTCTGTTTGCATCAACCTCGGGAAGCTCATAGAGAGCGTTCTGGCGGTAGGTAAGCTTTTTGAAAACGTGTTTGTTGAGCTCGTCAACTCCATAGCCCTCAACCTTTTCGGTATATTCTGCAAGCTGACCCGTTACATCCGATCCGCAAAGCAAGAACATATAATACATAGCACCCTTGTTGGAGTTTTTATCAAGCAAGGTTGCCAAAGAGGCGTCAGCAGAATAGATCAGGGCATCTGCACCCACCTCACAAGCCTTGTAGTATGCGCAAATATAATAAGTTGCGCGGTTGTTCTCGCTTATAGTTGTGGGCAGAGTCAGAGAATCTATAATAAAGTCGCGTCTTTCACTGCCAAATCTCATAGCGGCGGTGTTAAGAAAATCGGTGATCTCGCTGAGGTTGTCGATGCCAATGTTGGAATAATCATAGGAATCCGTGGAAAGCAGGGCGGGAAGATCTTCTCCGCGGCCAAGGTCAAGTGCCAAAGACCAGTTATAATCTCCGCTCGTCTTTGTGTTTTCTGCCAAATGAGAGAGGAAGGATTTGGCCGCTATAACGTCACCGCGTCCGTTTCTCCACACGTTTGTGGTGGGAACGTAAACACGCGCATTCGCATCGACGGACTTAAGCGCGATATGCGCCGTTCTTAGCCATGCAAAATATGCAGCCTCGTATTCCTCAGTTTCGGATTCGCCGAATGTGGCAACCATCTCGTTTGCCGCCTCACCGATTATGTAATCGGATACCTGACCGTACTCGCCCGAATATCTATCCGCCAAGAAGGCATAAAATGCATCGGTGCGAAGCGCTTGCTCCTTATCGGTTACGTCAACGACTGCACGCGTTCCGAATATGCTTTCGAGAATTGAACGATTCTCGGTCTTTATGTATACCTTTATACCAAGCTCGTTTGCGGTTTTGACGGCCTTGTCAAGTCTTTCAACCGCTAAGCCAGAGAAGAAATAAGAAACTCCGTATCTGTTGTACTTTACAGCGCCAAGCTGATACCCGTCAAGCATCATTTCCTGTATATTGACCTCAATAACGGTGTGAGCGGCGCCCGTAAGCTTTGCCTCGTAAAGATCGGAGAGGCTGAGCCCCTTGATGTCGGAGGGGGTGACAGAGGACGATGCCTTGTCCGCCATTATCTCGGGATTTTGCACGTACATCGCGTTGGTGATCGCAACGTAGCCCGTGGAAGTCTTTTCGGCTATGGCAAATGCTCTTTGCAATCTTGAAAAACCGTTTTCATCCATAAGGGGAAATTCAAATTTGATGCTGCCTTTGACCTTCACCTCACCCAGCACCTCAGCCTGCTCCTTTGCGGTTTCGGGGTCATGGGAGGGGAGGGATATTACGTAGAGCGTTTCGCTTGAATGATTTTCCGCATATACGGCGTCAAGCGTTGCCTTGAGCTCAACAGTCTGCTTGTCCTTTTTTACGTTAACGGAGATGACTTCGGTAGCGGCATCCTCGTCAGAGCAGGACGTAAGCGCAAAGGTAAGCGTTAGTGCAAGGCACATAAGAAGAATTAACGAGAGGATCTTTGAAATTTTCATTTGTCTGTCCTTTTCCTTTTATTTATTACGGTCTTTTTTGACTTGGTCTTTATTTTATTACTCGCGGCACTCTTGCCGAAATAAGACATAGGCACTCGTATTCAATAGTATCTGCCATTTCGGAAAGCGCCCTCAGTTTTGCAGGATCTTTGCCAAACAGCGTTGCCGTATCGCCAACGCTTACGGGAATGCCCGTCGCGTCTATCATGCATTGGTCCATGCATATTCGTCCGATTATCTTAGCGTTGTGATCTCCCGAGGCTGTATGTATCGTAACGGTGGCGCCGGAATAGGAGCGCAAAAATCCGTCACCGTATCCTACGGCAAGAGTTGCTATTTTTGTGTCTTTTTTGGCAAGATAGGCGCCGCCATAGCCCACAGTCTGCCCCGCATTTACGGCGTGAACATGCGAAACCACTGTCTTGAGTGACATTACGGGACGAACGGGCACCTCCAGATGCTTCGAGGGCTGAACGCCATAAAGCAAGATGCCTATCCGCACTCCGTCAAGCGCAAGGTCGGGAAATCTCGCCGCCGCCGCAGAATTGCAAACGTGCGCAAAAAGCTTGATTCCGTATTCACTCAGCCTATGCTGAACACTTGTAAACATTCTCGCCTGGCGCAAAGTGAAGCTGTCTTTGGAAAGAACTGCCGCCTCGTATTGCTCATCTGCTCGACAGAGGTGGGTATACATGCCCTCAAGCAGTATGCCGTTAAGCTTTGATATTTCGGCTATGGTCTCCGCCGCTTCCTCACATTCCTGCTCGTCGCGCGCGCATATTCCGATGCGATTCATTCCCGTATCAAGCGCGGCATGGGCTCTTACCTTTATGCCAGCAAGGCTTGCCGCCGCATTCAATTGCTTGGCGTATTCCTCGCTGATCAGCGTTTGAATAATGCCATGGGTAGACAAAAGTTGCACCTGGCAAGGATCCGTATAGCCCAATATCAGCACGTCTGCCGAGCGGCCGAGATTCTGACATATTCTTCTGACAGCTATTGCCTCGTCAATGCAAGAAACGGCAAAAAAGTCGCATCCCTCTTCAAGCAGGGAGGGAACGCATATCTCGCAGGCGTGTCCGTATGCATCCGCCTTGACAACGCAGATCGGTCTTGATCCCGCTGCCATATCGCGCAGAGTTCTATAGTTGTATTTAAGCGCCGAAACGTCTATTTCCGCGCGCACTCTATGCTCGCCAAGCTTTGGCATATCTTCATATAAATAGAACGGATACATTAGCTACCCCTTTCGTACAGTTCTGCGACCTCCGGCATCACGGTAAACAAGTTACCGCGCATAAATGACCATATATAGTTATTATATCACCACAAGACAAATATTGCAATAGCGGTACGATATTTTTTGCACGATTTTTTTGACTGATTTTTTCAAAAAGTAATTAACCTTGGGCGAGCGGCATATAAATTTGATAAAATATTTGGGCGGGAGGTATGCGTTTTGGATCCCAATATTTCGGCATTTGGCTTTCTATTGCTTTTAGCTCTCATAATCGCGCTGTTTTACCGCTGACAAGCTCGGAGTTTAAGGCTCAGGTTTGCAAATCGCAAACGACAAAAATTGCAGTTCAGATAAGATCCGCACAAGCGGACAAGCTCGTCTTCCGCGCAAAAACCAATGCGCCGATAAAGGCCAAAAGCTTGGATCTTCAAGCGCAAAAGACGAGAAGCGCGGGAAAATAATTGCGCCAAAAGGCGTTTTTTAGGTTGACACACCGCCTTTGTCCGTGTTATAATATATATCGTATAGAGCGCACTTTCTCTTTGCTGGCTGAAAATCGGAGACACTTTGAGTGAGGGTGGCGCAAATAAGCGAAAAGGACAGGGCTTGTATGGAAAATTCAAGAATCAAGGAGTTGGAAAAGATAGCGGCAAAAATCCGTCTTGGCGTTATCGAATCGACATATGCGGCAAAATCAGGTCACCCGGGCGGCTCGCTGTCGATAACAGACATTTTGACCTATCTCTATTTTGAAGAAATGACAGTTTACCCCGAGGACCCCAAGAATGAAGATAGAGATCGCCTCGTTCTTTCAAAGGGACACACGGCTCCTGCGCTTTATTCGGCGCTGGCAGTAAAGGGATTCTTTCCATTTGAAGAGCTGAAAACTCTCCGCAAGATCGACAGCAGACTGCAGGGACACCCCGACATGAAGGGAACTCCCGGCGTTGATATGACCACGGGCTCGCTGGGTCTTGGCATTTCCGCCGCTTGCGGCATGGCGCTTGCGGGCAAGCTGAATAACAAGGACTATCGCGTTTATGCCATTCTCGGTGACGGCGAGAGCGAGGAAGGTCAGGTATGGGAGGCGGCAATGTTCGCAAACCACTATAAGCTTGACAACCTTTGTGTCATTCTTGATTACAACAAGCTCCAGATTGACGGCCCCGTTGCGGAAGTCATCGGTCCCGCCCCCTTCGAGCCCAAGCTTGAAGCCTTCGGATACAACGTGATTTCCATAGACGGTCACGATTTCAACGAAATAGACGCTGCGTTCAAGGCGGCGCGCGAATGCAAGGGACGTCCCACCGCGATCGTGGCGCATACCGTAAAGGGCAAGGGAGTTTCCTTTATGGAAAACAAGGTCAACTGGCACGGTGCGGCTCCCAAGGATGCCGATTACGCCATTGCGGTTGAAGAAATAAGCGCAAGACTTTAATCGGAGGTTTGTCATGGCAGAAAAGATAGCAACAAGAGAAGCTTACGGCAAGGCTCTGGTAGAATTTGCCGATAAATACGATTACGTGGTGCTTGATGCGGACCTTGCGGAAGCAACCAAGACCATAATGTTCAAAAAGGCTCATCCCGAAAGATTTTTTGATTGCGGAATAGCTGAGGGAAATATGATGAGCGTTGCCGCAGGACTTGCGGCGGCAGGCAAGATGGCATTTGCATCCAGCTTTGCAATGTTCGCGGCAGGACGTGCCTTTGAGCAGGTAAGAAACAGCATAGGATACCCCCATCTCAACGTAAAGATAGGCGCAACTCATGCGGGAATTACCGTTGGTGAGGACGGCGCAACACATCAGTGTCTTGAGGACATTGCTCTTATGAGAACCATACCTGGAATGGTCATCATCAATCCCTCCGACGCCGTTGAGGCGAGAGCAGCGGTTGAGGCGGCTATGCAGTATTACGGCCCCTGCTATATGAGATTCGGCCGCGCTCCCGTTGAGGTTTTCAACGACCGTCCCGACTATAAATTTGAGCTTGGCAAGGGAGTACAGCTTAGAGATGGCAAGGACGTTACCATTATCGCGTCGGGCGCAACGGTTCCTATGGCGCGCGAAGCGGCAGAGCTTCTTGCGGGAGAAGGAATTGACGCCAGAGTTATCAATATCCACACCATAAAGCCCATTGACGAGGACATTATTGAAAAGGCGGCTCGTGAAACGGGCGCTATCGTAACGGCAGAGGAGCACAACGTTATAGGCGGACTTGGAAGCGCCGTTTGCGACGTGGTTTGCGAAAAATGTCCCGTCCCCGTCGTAAAAGTGGGGATCGAGGATAAGTTTGGCCGCTCGGGAACCGTTCCCGCGCTTCTCGAAGCGTTCGGTCTTACCGCACAAAACATTGCAGATAAGGCAAAGAAGGCTGTAAGCCTCAAATAAAAAACGCGATTTATAGTTATCGCCGTTCAAAAGAGTCTCTTTGGGCATCGATCCGGAGAGGCTCTTTTTTTGAGCGGTTTCAAATAAAAATAGAAATTTTGAAAAAACTCTTGTAAAAGGGGGGCATTTGTGCTACAATGTAAAATGCGTGATTATGTTTTATAATTATTTTTAATATATATCTCGCTCGCGAAAGACTAAGATGCCGCGCCCTGTCGGTGTGGCTTTGTCCCGGCGAGCAGAAGACTTGGAGGACAAAAAGGTGGAAAGCACACTAAAGCTGAAGTCCGGCGCAACGATAAAGCGCGTGTCAAGGGCTGAGGCTGACAAAAAGAATTATCTGACACGCGGTGTCCTGACGCAAATGCATCTGATGCCCGGAGGAGATCCCGTGGCATTTGACAGAGCGGAGGACGGAAGTCTAATCTATTATTTTGATGCCGATAAGGTCGTGGAGGCTCCGCCCGAGCAGTGGTATTTCCCTCGAGCAAGAAAAGAGGAGAGAAAGCTTGAAAGCGGCTCTACTATCGAGAGAATGAGCGTAAAAAGGGCGGCTTCCTGCGGTTATTATACCAAGGAGCGCTTGCTCCAGATGCATTACGAAGTAATAGAGGAGCCTGTTGCATTTACAGTTAAAGGCGACGGAACAACGCTCTACTTCTACGACAAAAAGACCGCAGTAAGACTGCCTCTTGAATGCGTAAAATGCGGAAAGGACATAAGATACCGCCGCAAGCTTTGCAAAAAATGCTATGAGGAAGACCTGGCGCAAAGGCGCGAGGAAGGCGACCTTTACCGAGGCGCGTACTACGGTATGGAGCGTGAGCGCGTTCTGTTCTTTGACCTGGAGCTCACGGGAGTTTACGATCACGATGAGATAATCTCGATCTCCATAACCGATGCTACGGGCAGGGTAATAATGGACACGTTAGTAAAGCCCGCGCGCAAAAAGAAGTGGAAGCAGACCGAAAAAATACACGGAATCACTCCCGATATGGTGGCTGACGCGCCCTTGCTCGACGAGCTCATCCCCGAGATCAAAGACATTTTTGCGGGAGCAGACAACATTATCGCGTACGGCGTTTCAACCGATTACAGCCACATAAAGTACATATACGATACCGAAGCGGAGCGCGAGGCACTTAAATCAAAGACGCGCTGCTGCGCAAACGAATTCGTAAGATTTGCACACGAGCATCTGCCCGAGCTCAATCATGCTTCGCTCACGGACGCCATGGCTGCGCTGGGCGTTGAATGGGACGGCGTTGCCCACACCTCTATCGCCGACACCATCGGATGTATGAAGGTGTGGGAAAAGCTTTTCCCCAATTACTATTCCAAGGCTTGATGAGAGGTGAGAGCTATGAGAGAGATCTTACTTTGTAAATACGGCGAGATAATCCTAAAGGGTGCAAACAAGCGCTATTTTGAGGACATTTTGTGCAAAGAGCTCCGCCGCCGCGCAAAAAAGTGCGGAAGCTTTGATATTTCAAGAGCGCAGAGCACTATATACATTGAGCCTATGGACGATTTTGCCGATATAGACGCAATGTTTGAGGAAGCAGTAAAGACATTTGGAATCGTTGCCGTAGGCAGAGCCGCGGTCTGTGAGAAAAACCTTGATGATATCAAGAGAGTAACAAGAGAATACATTCCGCCGTTTTTGGCGGGCAAAAAGAGCTTCAAGGTTGAGGGCAAGAGAAGTGATAAGACTTTCCCCCTAAATTCCATGGAGCTTGCAGGTGAAATTGGTGCAGAGATCCTTGAGGCTACGGGCGGCAGGATACGCGTTGACGTGCGCAACCCCGAGATCACCGTTAAGGTGGAGATAAGAGAAAGAGCGGCTTACGTTCATGCAGGTCAGTTCAAGGGTGCGGGCGGAATTCCCGTTGGAACAGGAGGACACGGCATGCTGCTTTTGTCGGGAGGAATAGATTCCCCCGTTGCAGGCTATATGATGGCAAAGCGCGGACTGCGCGTTGAGGCAGTTCATTTTGAATCCATTCCTTACACCAGCGAGCTGGCAAAAGACAAGGTCATAAGACTTGCAAGAACTATCGCGGCATACACCGGTGATATTTACGTTCACGTAGTATCGCTGACCAAAATACAGGAAGAGCTTGTAAAGCACTGCGAGGAGGATTATTTCACACTGCTTTTGCGCCGATACATGATGTACATCGCATCAAGGATCGCGGCACAGCACGACAGCAAGTGCCTCATTACAGGCGAGTCCTTGGGACAGGTGGCATCTCAGACTATGGAGGCTATCGCAGTTACTGACGATGCAGCAAGCATTCCCGTTCTTCGTCCCTGTATAGGCATGGATAAGGAAGAAATAGTTGAAATATCGCGTAAAATAGGCACTTTTGATATATCTATCGAGCCCTATGAGGACTGCTGTACAGTCTTCACTCCCAAGCATCCGAGAACCAAGCCCCAGCTTGAAAAGGTGCTTGTTGAGGAAAGAAAACTTGATTTTGAAGCGCTGGCACAAGAGGCTATTGACGGCGCTTACACTATAAGAGCACAGGCATATTGATTGACCTACGGAGGAATAACTATGGAACAGAAGTATTACAGAATAACGGTTGCCGGTCTTGAGCGCGACCTTCCTATTTGTCCCTTGAACGACAGCTTGCAGATTGCGGGCTTTGTTATTTTCGGCGATCCCGAGCTTACAACGGCTTGCTCCGAGCAGCTTCTCAAAAAGGCTCCCGAATATGATTACATGATAAGCGCCGAGGCAAAGGGAATTCCGCTTGTGCATGAAATGGCGCGTCTTGCGGGAAATCAGAAATATTTCCTGGCGCGCAAGGCTCCCAAGCTCTATATGACCGGCGTTTTCGAGGCGGTTGTAAAATCCATAACAACGGAAAAGGTGCAAAAGCTGTATCTCGACACGGCGGATGCGGATCTTATGCGCGGCAAGAGAATACTTATCGTTGACGACGTTATTTCAACGGGCGAGTCACTCCGCGCGGTTGAAGAGCTCGTAAAGCTCGCGGGCGGAGAGATATGCGGAAGAATGGCTATTCTGGCAGAGGGCGAAGCGGCTGACAGAGATGATCTCATATATCTCGAAAAACTTCCATTGTTCGATAAGAACGGACAACCTTTAGCTTAAGGATAAATTCTACAGAGAGGAAAGAAAAATGGCAGAATTTTTAACTAACGAGGATAAAAGAAGCTGTTATTGTGCCCAGGTCAACGAGGGCATGATAGGCGAAAAAATATGCGTTATGGGTTGGGTGCAGAGACAGAGAGACCTTGGTGCGCTCATATTCATAGACCTGCGCGACAGAACAGGTATCGTTCAGCTCGCGTTCGACGGCACAACCGATCGTGAAGTGTTTGATAAGGCGTTCGGTTGCCGCGCAGAGTACGTGCTTTGTGTTCACGGTACGGTAAGACCTCGCGGCGAGGGTGCGGTAAATCTCAACATTCCCACGGGTAAGATCGAGATATACGTTGAGAGTATGAAGGTGCTTTCCGCAGCCCAGACACCTCCCTTTGAGGTGAGCGACTCCAAAAAGGTGAAGGACGAAACGGCGCTCAAGTTCCGTTACGTCGATCTTCGTCGCCCCGAGCTTCAGAAGAATATTAAAATGCGACACGATATTGCTCGCGTTGCAAGAGAATATTACTACGAAAACGGATTTTACGAGATAGAAACCCCAATGATGATCAAGGCGACTCCCGAGGGCGCGCGCGACTACCTCGTTCCCTCCAGAATTCACAAAGGAAGCTTTTATGCGCTTCCTCAGTCGCCCCAGATCTATAAGCAGCTGCTTATGCTTTCGGGCTTTGACCGCTACATTCAGCTTGCGCGTTGCTTCCGCGACGAGGACCTGCGCGCTGACCGTCAACCCGAGTTTACCCAGATAGACCTTGAGATGTCCTTTGCTACAATGGAAGACATTATGTCTATGAACGAGGGCTTTATCAAGAGAGTGTTCAAGGAAGTGCTTGACGTTGAGATAGAAACGCCTATGCAGCGTCTTACCTTCCACGAGGCTATGGAAAGATATGGCTCGGACAAGCCCGATACTCGCTTTGGCATGGAGATACAGAACATTTCCGAGTGTGTTAAGGATAGCGAGTTCGTGGTATTCAAGTCTGCTATTGAAAACGGTGGATCGGTTCGTTGCATAGTTGCAAAGAACGCGGCTGCAACTCTTACCAGAAAAGAGATAGACAAGCTCACCGAGCATGCAAAGGGAATCGGCGCCAAGGGACTTGCATACGTCCGTTGGGCAGACGAGGCGCCCAATTGCTCCTTCGCAAAATTTATGACACCCGATCAGCTTGAGGCTATATATGCGGCAGTTGGATTTGAGCGCGGTGACGTTATGCTTATCTGCGCGGACAAGGACAAGGTGGTTCTTCCCACCCTCGGCGCGCTCCGCAACATCCTTGCAAGAAAGCTTGATATGATCCCCGAGGGCAAGTTCAACTTCCTGTGGATAACCGAATTCCCCTTCTTTGAGTGGAATGAAGAAACACAGCATTGGGACGCAATGCATCATCCTTTCACTATGCCTCTTGAGGAGTGCCTCCCCATGCTTGAGAGCGACCCCGGCAGCGTTCGCGCAAAATGCTACGATATGGTACTTAACGGCACCGAGCTGCTTTCTGGTTCTATCAGAATAACCGACTGGCAGCTGCAGGAAAAGATGTTCAAGGCATTGGGACTTACCCCCGAGGAGATAGAGGCGAAGTTCGGCTTCCTTGTTGAAGCGTACAAGTACGGCGCACCTCCGCACGGCGGCTCGGGAATGGGACTTGACCGTCTTGCAATGGTAATGAGCGGCGCGGATTCTCTGCGTGATGTCCTCGCATTCCCCAAGGTACAGAATGCAAGCGAGCTTATGTCGGGCTGTCCCGCTCCTGCGGACGCCAAGGCGCTCGCTGACCTTTCTATCGCAGTTATAGACCAAGAATAATCATACACGCAAAAGGGGCGGGATCTGTTTTTTGATGCAGGTTTCTCCCCGTTTGCAATATACTCTCAAAAAGGAGAAAAACTATGGGAAAAATGCTTGGCGCGTTTGACAACCCCGAGGAGCTTGACCGCCCCGATCTTAATAAATGTCCCGATTGTGAATGTTATTTTGCGGGCGACAACTGTCCTCTTTGCGGAAAGGTCTGTCCCGAGGAAATGAGGGCAGGTAACAGAAAGCCGCCTAAAAAACAAAAGCATCGCCGTCGTTCTTCGTCCGGCAGAGTCGTTTTTGTGGAATGGTATCACACCTGGTGGTGCATTTTGCTTGCAACAATATTCATGGCGCCTCTTGGAATAATTCTTATGCTTACGAGTCCGCACAAAACAGTGTATAAGGTTATCTTCACCGTTGCCGTAGTGCTTGTCGAGTTTGTTATTCCCGCGGCAGTTTCCGTTATTTTCGCCTTGATAGAGGCGGGCGTGTTTGCGCAAGGCGCTGCGGTATTTGCTCTTTTTATGTAACAAACAGAACAGGAGAACAAAATGTATCGTGAAACATCCAATCTGATAATTTACCGCGACAGCGCGGAGCACGAGATAATAAAGAATCTTGGCCGCGTTTTCAAGGATTTTGACGCAAAAAGCGCCTCGGACGACGAGTTGCGCACGCGAATATACGCCGAGGTAAGACGACTGTTGGAACTTGCCACAAAATACGGCTTTGACGACAACCTATGGCACAATTATCTAACCTTTCTGATGATAACGGACGAAAACCCCTTTAGCCTGACCTATGAAAAGGCAGGCGTTCAGGAGGGAACGGTGAACGGCTTTGCGATAAACGATTTTTCGGTGTTCAAGGCGCTGTTTGACTTTGACTTTTCGGCTATTGAAAAGGCTCTTGGAATAAACTGCTTTTCGGTTCTTTCAGACTATCGCGCAATTGAAAAAAGAGAGCAGATCTTCAACAAAAGCGTCAGCGAAAAGGTAAAAGCGTTATCCAAGCAGATTGAACAAGCACGTGACGGCGAGGCGGTATTTTATCTCGTTGCCGATTTCTACAAAAAATACGGCGTAGGTATGTTCGGTCTCAATAAGGCATTCCGAATTGAAACGGACGAAAATTGCGTTTCCTTTAAGTTCAACGCCATAACCAATATGGAACCTGTGCATCTGTCCTCGCTCATCGGCTATGAATCGCAAAAGCGAGCGCTTATCGACAATACCGAGGCGTTTGTTTCGGGCAGAGGAGCTAACAACCTTTTGCTTTACGGTGACAGCGGAACGGGAAAATCGACCAGCATAAAGGCTATCGTCAATCAATACTACGACCGCGGTCTGCGCATGATAGAGATATACAAGCATCAGTTTGGCTGTCTGTCGCGCGTGATATCCGAAATAAAAAACCGCAATTACCGCTTTATAATCTACATGGATGATCTTTCCTTTGAGGAGAGCGAAATAGAGTATAAATATCTCAAGGCCATAATCGAGGGCGGCGTTGAGACAAAGCCCGACAACGTACTTATTTATGCCACGTCCAACCGGCGTCATCTTATCAAGGAAACCTGGAAGGACAGAAACGACGTCACTCAAGACGGAGATATGCACCGTTCCGAAACCATTGAAGAAAAGCTGTCACTCGTCAACAGATTTGGACTGTCTATTGGCTATTTCAAGCCGTCAAGGCGCGAATTTGACGAAATTGTCGTGGCTCTTGCCGCGCGCCACCCCGAGATCAAAATGGAAAGAGAACAACTCATCGCCGAGGCTCACAAGTGGGAGATGCTGGGCGGAGGAATATCGGGCAGAACGGCGCAGCAGTTCATCAATCATCTTTGCGGACTTTCAATTAAATAACCGAAAAAAGCAGACGTGGCGCGTCTGCTTTTTTGTTATGCGTTATTTGTCAGCATATCGCCAAACATGTATATATCCGTCGCCTTTCGCGGCGAATACCCGAGTCACCACCAAAGGTTTTTATTGACAAACCGATGAGAACATTGTATAATGATCATAGGACATTCAGATGTCTTAAATGAAAGCAAAGGAGAAAAAAATGAAAAAGTTTTTATTGTCGATCATTTTGATCTTATGTATTGCACTGAGCTTTGCATCTTGTAATCAACCGGGTACAGGAGAGACGGATTCGGAAACCACCTCTGAAACCACACCGCCGCCGGTTGACGTGCCTGAAAAGAACATAGATTCAATAGTCTCTTCCGTCAATGAGGGAATAGACGTTGATGAAATAGTTAAAGGTGAAGAAGATCTTGAGATGCAGGACGCAATAGAGCAGATCAAGGCTGAGCTTGCAAAGCTGCTTCTGGAGATCAAGTTCTCTACAACTGTTGACAAAGACCCGGCAACCGGATACATCGGCATTAAGGATCGCGTAATATACTCCGAGGTCGCAGGCTCCAAGAGCTACACGTTTATTGAGGATGACTTCAAGCTGGTGACCGTTACAGATGATGGATTCGGCTCCGGCTTGTACGGATCGGTTGACGATTCGATTTACTACTACATACAGAGCATGTCGGTAGGCGAGGAAGAAAATGATAAAACTCAGGAATTCCTTGATAGCATATACGATATGAGGCTTCCCGAAATATCCGTTGAGGATATGACCTATCGTGACGGCAAATACTACGTCAGCGCTGAATATATTGACAAAGCATTGACCGAGCTTGCCGATGAGCTGATGGGAGAGTATAAAAATGCATTCCCCGACAGCGTTACGGATGATATGATAGCACAGACCAAGGAGGCATTGTCGGAATACGTTGACAAGCTTGGCCTTGAATTCTGGTTCAATGCTGAATATGAAACCATAACCGGACTTGGTTTTAGCTTTGTTGCTGACAGTGAGTTCTCTCAGGAGTTGGGCTGTGAGACGCTCAGCGCTATGATCAACGTAAACGGCGGAAAGACAGAAATAGACATTTACGCAACAGCTGACGGCAAGACCGCCGCATTAAACGTCGTCTGTGAAGTAACGGTTGATGCAGAGGGCAAGCCCGTACAGCTCAACGCAAAAATTGATGCACAGCTTCCTTACTCCACGTATGATTACTCTGAAGAGCTTGGACAGATCATGCTTGAGGGAGATTCCAAGCTTTCCGTTGATTGCAAGGTAGATCTTTCCAAGATAAATGCAGGTGGAGATATCGTGTCTGTAGAGTTGTCATACAACGTAGACGATTTCAAGGCATATACCATGGATATTGAAACCTGGGAGCCTACATATAATGAAGACATAACTGCCGAGTATGCAGATCACACCGTTGTGTTGACGACAAATGCAACTGTTACGTCCGTCAATGCCGGAGAAAAGATCACCGGATGTATCGAAGCAACTACAAATATGTCTGTAAGTGAGGGAACCTCGACCATTTCACTCGAATTTGAGGCAGTGGCAAGTGCAGACAATATGCCCACGATCTCGGATGAGGTCTATGAGGCTCGCGATGCGGCTATCGAGGAATACAACAATCCTTCCGATGAATGGATACCCGATTGGGACGACTCCGAGTGGGACGACTCCGAATGGGACGACTCCGAGTGGTAAGCTTACCGTCATCATACCAATAATTTAACAGTTCAAAGACCCGCCTCGGTGGCGGGTCTTTTTTGCGGCTTTCTAAAAAAACAACTGTCCTTATTTTGTCGATCGCTCACAACACCGCCGTCCGGCATTACGTATCCCCATATTGCAGTCGTAAAATGTCAAATTAATTCGTGCATTATACTTGAAAATATCTTGTAGATATGTTATAATGTAGAGTGGATAATAATAATGGTGTATTATGCCCATTTTAAGAACAGAGGAAAATTTGGTAAATTATGAGAGTAATTCTTGCATCAAAATCGCCAAGAAGAAAAGAGATACTTGAAAATCTCGGCGTAAAGTTTGAAATAATTACGGCGGACGCCAATGAGGAAAGCGATATTTCCGATCCCAAAGCACTTGTCACCGAGCTGGCAAGACGAAAGGGCGAGGCAGTTGCTGAAAAGCTGGGCGCGGACGGCACTGATTGCCTCATCATTGCCTGTGACACGCTGGTGTATGCTAACGGCGAGTTTTTAGGTAAGCCCAAGGATCGCGAGAACGCGCGCCGTATGCTTGAAAATCTGTCGGGCGACCATCATTTCGTGGTCAGCGGAATATATGTAAAATACGGTGAAAGATCTGCAGTTGATGCCGCATTTACAAAGGTCATTTTTGACGAGATACCGCCAAGCGACCTTGAAAAATATCTTGACAGCACAGAGCCCTATGACAAGGCGGGAGCATACGCCATTCAGGGCTGGGCAGGTATATATATAAGTGGGATCGAGGGCGACTACTTCAATGTTGTCGGTCTGCCCGTAAATCTTCTCGCCAACACACTAAAGCGCGAGCTTAAAATTGACATAACGAGCCTTAAATAAACTAAAATCAAAGCCAAAATATGAAAGAAAGGGGGGAACGTCATGCCAAAGCACATAGGATTGGATCTTGGAACGTCCAATACGAGAATATACGTAAAGGGCAAGGGAATAGTGCTTCGCTCGCCAACGGTTGTAACCGTTGACAAATATGAGGATAAGGTAGTTGCGCTGGGCAGTGACGCAAAGCTTATGATAGGCAAGACCCCCGCGCATATGGAGGCTTACAGACCCATCCGTGACGGAGTTGTAGCGGACTTCGAGGTCGCATCCATGATGATACACGAGCTTTTGGTTAAGACCGAGTCGCTCTCTCTTTTCAATCGCCCCGTGGTACTTGTCAGCGTACCCGAATGCTGTACTGAAGTGGAGCGCCTTGCCGTTGAAAACGCAATTTTTGCCGCAGGAGCAAAGGCGGTTGGTACGGTAACCTCGTCTATCGCGGCGGCTGTGGGCTCGGGGCTTCGCATAAACAGCGCTCGCGGATGTATGATCGTGGATATCGGCGCAGGTCTTACGCAGGTCAGCATTATAAGCTCGGGAAGCATAGTGCGCTCCAGAGCACTCAAGCTGGGCGGCGACAAGCTGGACAATGCCATAATCAACAGCCTCCGCGCGCAAAAGGATCTGTTTATCGGTCCTATGAGCGCCGAGATGATAAAGGTAAAGATAGGCGCGGCAACCGAGAGATCCCATCGCGGCTCGGTTGAGGTCAGCGGAAGAAACGAAAAGCTCAAATGTGCTCAAACGGTACGCGTTGAAACGGGCGACGTTTACGGTGCTATAAGCGCGGGGCTTGAGGCGATCTGCAGAACCATAATGGGCGTTCTTCGCAGCGCGCCTCCCGAAATTGCCAGCGACATATCCGAGTTCGGACTTCTTTTGGTGGGCGGCGGAGCTAATATACACGGAATAGCCGAGCTAATAACTCAAAGAACGGGCTTGCGCGTTACTATCGCAAAAAGCCCCATGGATAGCGAATGCCTGGGACTTGGAAAGCTTATCGAGAGGCCCTCTATCCTCGCGGACGGAATACTGTATAAAAACAGATAACACACCCGGCGCCATGGCGCCATATAATGATACGAAACACCAACGCAGGAGGTGTAGAACTTGAATAACGGTTACGATTATAACGAACAGAACAACAACGAACAGAATAACAACGAACAGAATAACAACGAACAGAATAACAACGAACAGAACAATAGCGGCAAAGAAGAAATACGCTTTGACGATTGGGAAATGAGAAATCCATATAGCAGCGGCGCCTATTCAAGCAACGGCGGACGTAGCTATAATGACAAAAATCAGGGCGGCGGAGAGTTTGATTACGGATCATACGATCAAAGAAGCTCCGTAGCTCTTATAGATGAAGCTCAGGAAAAGCGCAAATTTTCCCGCATAGGCTTTGGTTATGCGCTCTTTACGCTTATCTCCACGGTTGCGGCGCTCCTAATACAAATAATAACTATAAACGTGGCTCCGGAATTTTACGAAACCTCGCTGTTTCTCAATCTGGTGTCGCCCGTGGCTCTGTATATCTTTGCTTTGCCCGCCCTGCTTGTACTGCTTTCGGGCGTAGAGGCAAAGTCGCCCGAGAAAAAGAGCATGAGCATAGGCCAATGGCTGCTGTTTTTGCTCGTAGGCTTTGGCGTTATGTACATCGGCGCTATGATCGGAAATACGGTAATGGAGTATTTTTCCCAGATAATGAACTACGATTACAGCAACGCGCTGGAGTCCATAGTGGACGAGGAAAACATCTGGGTAACGGCGATATTCACCGTTATAGTTGCCCCTATCGGCGAGGAGTTTGTGTTCCGCAAGCTTTTGATAGACAGAACGCAGAAATACGGCGGCGCGGTGTGTGTTCTTATATCCGGTATAACCTTTGGTCTGATGCATGGAAACTTTTATCAGTTCTTCTATTGCCTGGGTCTTGGACTTATTCTCGCATATATGTATCATAGCACGGGAAGGCTCTTGCCCTGCATTTTGTTGCATGCGGCAATAAATCTTGTGGGAAGCGTTGTTCCCACTCTGCTTACCCCCATTCTTGAAGCGCTTGAAAACATCGACCCCGAAAACGTTGAAGCGTTGGCGCAGTTCCTTGCGGCAAATATCGGCGGAATACTCGCGGCAGCGGCGTTCTCGCTATTCGTCTATGCGGCAATGGCGGCGGCCGTCATCATACCTATTGTAATGCGTAAAAAAATAAAGCTCGGCGCTCCCGAGGTAGCCATTCCTCGCGCGAGAGTCATCGCAATAATAGTTGCAAATGCGGGCGCCATCGTCTTGCTTTTGCTTTATGCCCTTGAATTCGGGCTTTCACTTATACCTGCATAAAAACCAAGAAAATAAAACGAAGGAGGAGCTTATGAACAAAAAGAACAAGGCCCTCCTTCGCATTTTTTTTGTTGGCGCGGTATTTTTGGCGGTTTGTCTTGTGTTTTTGATTCGAATGATCAACATCGTGTCAACCGCCGATCCGCAAAAAATACAAACGGGAACCTATCAGCGCCATGAAGTGATTTATGCCCAGCGCGGCGAGATATACGACAGGAACGGAAAAAAGCTGGTCTACAACAAATATACATACGATCTGGTGCTTGATTATGACGCAATGGCAGCAACGCAGATCCAGCGCAATTATGATATTCTCACCCTGCTTGATGCAATTGACACTACGGGAAACGGAGGCAAGATAATCCAGGACAGTTTTCCGTTTGAGGGGACTTATCCGAATTATACGTATAAGGATGAGGCAAGGGACGGCAAATCCAACATTTATTACCGCCTTTTGAAGCGAATAGCAGAAAACGAGCTTGAGGAAAACTCGGGAAAAGCCAAAAATGAGCTTACTGTGTCGCATCTCGACTCGTTTTATAAAAACAACCCCTCCGAGTTTCCAACCGAGGCAGAGATACTTGATTGGTATCTGACAAAGTATAAGTTGCTTGACGAGGACGGGGCGGCAGCCTTTTCCTTCTCGGATATGGACAAGCTTATTCGGATGAGATATGATATGGAAACAAAGGACTTTTCCGTGTATAACAGATACACGGTTATAACTGACGTTGACATGCCGTTTATGAGCTACGTAGAGGAGCTTGCGATTGCAGGAACGGATTTTTCGGTGAATGCAACGAGAGAGTATGCATACCCGGGCTATGCATCGCATATTTTAGGTCAGCTCGGCAAGATAACGGAGAATAATTGGTCATATTATCAAGCCTTAGGATACGACATGAACGACCTTGTCGGTCTTAATGGCTGTGAGCAAGCATTCGAGAGCTATCTTCGCGGACAGGACGGAATTCGCCAGATAACCGAGGATAAAAACGGAAACGTTATTGAAAGCAAGGTGTTAAAGCCCGCGGTGGCAGGCAAGGACGTATATCTTACCATAGATATTGAGCTGCAGATAGCTGCCGAGGACGGATTGCGCGAAAATATAGAAGTAAATCTTCCCAGCGCCGAGGCGGGCGCGATATGCGCAATGGATCCAAACAGCGGAGAGATCTTGGCGCTTGCATCTTATCCCACTTACGATCTTTCAACCTATAATGAAAATTATGAGGCGCTAGCAAAAAATCCCGCAAAGCCTTTTCTAAACAGAGCACTCAACGAAATATACGCCCCCGGTTCAACATTTAAGGTTGGCATTGCGGCGGCGGGAATAACCAGCGGAAAGGTTACAAGCAGCACAAAGCTTGATTGCTCGGGAGTTTATACCTATTATCCGGACTATCAGCCCACTTGCCTTGGCGTTCACGGTGACGTTGGCGCGGCATATTCTCTGCAGGTTTCCTGCAACTGCTATTATTACGAGCTGGGCCGCCGAATGGGAATAGACTTGATGAATGAATACTGTCATTCATACGGTTTCGGTCAACATACGGGAATCGAGCTGGGTGAGCAGATCGGAATTCTGGCGGGGCCTGATTACAGAAACGAAAACGGTCTGCCTCATTGGACCGCGGGAAATACCATATCCGCGGCGATAGGACAGTCCGATAACAGCGTAACGCCATTGCAGTTGGCATCATATATCGCAACGGTTACAAACGGCGGCACAAGATATTCCGCCCATCTCTTAAAAGAGGTCAGGGAATACGGCTCGGGAAGAGTGGTTTACCGATCAGAGCCCGAGATACTGAACACCGTGGAGTTAAGTGACGATGCGCTTTATGCCATAAGGCGAGGTATGAGAAACATGGTGCAGGCATCGCCCACGCTTTCGGGATACTTTTCGGACGTCCCCGTTACCGTTGGCGGAAAAACGGGAACGGCACAGCGCGGCGGCGACAAGCTGGACAATGGTCTTTTCGTCTGCGCGGCACCTTACGACAACCCCAAAATCGTAGTTTCGTCAGTTATAGAATCCTCCGGAAGCGGCGCGCTTTCAACTTATGCAGCTTCCCGAGTTGTATCGGAATACTTTAACTGATTCAGCATCATATATAGCATATTCAAGGAGAAAGATGTCATGAACAACAAGCGTTTTGCCTTATTATGTGCCATTTTGGCAATAGTAATATCTTTGTCAATGCTTTTGGCTTCGTGTACGCCAACGGCTGACAGCGAAACCACCGGAACGGACGAGCATACAACCGAGGTGACAACAGACAGTTCAATTCAAACCACGGAGGAAACCACGGAGGAAACCACGGAAAGTATCACCGAGTCGTCTGCGGAAACAACCGAGGAAACGACGGAAAGCGCCACCGAGTCGTCTGCGGAAACAACCGAGGAAACGACAGAAAGTACTATCGAGTCATCTGCGGAAACCACAGAGGAAACGACAGAAAGTACTGCCGAGTCGTCGGAACAAAGCACAGATGAGAGCACCGAGCTCACCGAATCGTCTGTGGAAAGCACAGAGGAAACTACGGAAAGTGCTACCGAGTCGTCGGAACAAAGCACAGATGAGAGCACCGAGCTCACCGAAGCAACAACGGAAAGTGAAACAGAGCCCGAAACCGAGCCTCACTTTACCATAACGATTGAGGGAATGAGCAGCGTTAGCACCGCGCCGGATGGCAGCTATGTTCTCTCCGCTCCCGAAAAGAGCGGATATCGCTTTATGGGTTGGGTTACCGAAAGCGGCAATCCCTTTGCGGCACAAGGCATTATCTCCGGAAACGTATCCATTCGCCCGATATTCGAAAAGCTCACAAACAAGGGTTTGACCTTCTCATCGAACGAGCGAGTTTACATGACCGATAAGCTTTCGGCTTTTCCCATAACGCTCAAATTTAACTTAAAGCTTGCAGAGGACGTTCCCGAGGGGGTCTGGTATGGCGTCTTCTTCAGTAACAGCATTCGCTGGGATAAGCATCTGGCTTATCAGATCAATGAGCTAAGACAGCCCAGTATTAACTTTGGATTCAATGACGAGAACGCGGGAGGTCTTCGCTGGTTCGCTCCAAAAGCATACCATTTTGACCAGATAACCTTACCCGTTGGCGAAGAGGTTGAGCTCTACTTTATCATGGACATCGAAAATGCCCGGATCCATTGCTACGTTAACGGTGAATTCGGTCAGACCATTGACGTCAATCCCAAGTATTTCGGAGAAGAATGCTATAATAAGAATCCTTTTGTAATCGGCGGAAACACCACGGGAAGCAACTATCTGTATTTCAGAGGCGAGATGCTTGCCATGTCCGCTTGGTCAGACGTAAGAACGGATGCCGAGATCGCAACGGGCGGAGTTGGCTCTCCCCAAATGAACGATAAAGATCTTTTGGTTAAATACCAGTTCCATAGCGTGCTTGAAGACGAGGTCATGATGGACCTGTCCGGTAGCGGATATGACCTTTCCGTTGAAAAGCTTTGGCTTGATAAGAGCGAGGTTGAGTCTGCGAATGGAGATTATTGCTTTGCCGTTGTCGGAGATACTCAGTCTATGATGCAATGGCACAGAGATGATCTGGCAGGTCTTTACGATTGGATAGCAAGCAACAAAAACGAGCTTGGCATAGAATTCGTTATAGGTCTTGGCGATATAACCGAGAACTCAACCGAGGAGGAGTGGGAGTTTGCCCGCCAAAGCGTCTATAAGCTCAGCGGCATAGTTCCTTTCTCGCTTGCAATGGGCAACCACGATAAGTACGAATGGAAGGATACGCACAATTACGTTCCCGATAGCCGCGCAGACTTCTATTTCAATAAATATTTCTATGACAACGGTAACGGCTATTATTATAAAAACGAGATCAGCGGATATTACAGCGAAGAGGGCGAGGGCGACATTACAAACTCCTATAGAACGATCAAGCTCGGAAATACGGATTGGTTGATACTTACTCTGGATTTCGGCCCCACGGACGCTATGCTTGAATGGGCAAACGAGGTCGTTGCGGATCATCCGGATCATAAAACCATTGTTATTTCTCACGCCTATCTGTACCGCGACGGAACAACCATAGACAGAGAGGACTGCTATCCGTCGTCCCGTTACAATCCCATTTTCAACGATGGAGATGACATTTTCAACAAGCTGATTAAAAAGCACGAGAATATCGTTCTCACGCTTGGCGGCCACGACCCTCACGACCATATAGTTTGTTCTCAGGTTGTGGGAGAAAAGGGTAACGTCATAACCCAAATGCTCATAGACCCTCAATATATGGACAACTTCTATGGCTCAACGGGAATGGTTGCTCTGCTTTATTACACAGAGGAAACCGAAACACTCACAGTAAGGTATTATTCCACCGCAAAGGATACTTATGGAAGCGAGCATAGCCAATTTACCGTAAAGCTTGGCGAGCTCGACCCAAAGTATCAATCCGTTTATACGATAACCGTTGATGGCGGCGACAGTGTGGTCACCGCTCCCGGCGGAAGCTACGTACTCACAGCTCCCCAAAAGGACGGATATCGTTTTATGGGCTGGGTGACCGCGGACGGAGAAGAATTCCCCGCACAAAGCGTTATTTCTGGCGACGTATCCGTATACCCCGTATTTGAAAAGCTCACCGACGTTGGAATGACCTTTTCCACAAACGAGCGAATATCTATGACCGAAACGCTGTCTGCCTTTCCCACTACAGTCAACTTCAAGGTAATTCTTGATTCTGACGTGCCCAAGGGCACGGCATACGGCGTGCTCGCAAGCAATACTATTCGCTGGGATAAGCATCTGACCTTTCAGATAAACGCAAAGCAGCAGCCGGTTATTCACTTTGGCCTTATCGAGCCCAGCGAAACGGGTATGCCCAAATTCGCCCCCGCAACGTATACGTTTAGCAAAATCTTCTTGCCTGTTGGCGAGGAGATAGACATTTCTTTTGTATTCCGTCTTGAAACGGTAATAGAAACGGTAAATGGACCCCGCTATCAGGTGGATTGCTACCTCAACGGAGTGTTGGCACAATCCATAAAGGTCAACGTTAAATACATTGGCGAAGAATGCTATAACAAAAATCCTTTCGTTATCGGCGGACTTACAACGGGAAGCAACTATCTTTGCCTTAGAGGCGAGATGCTTTCTATGGCTATGTGGTCCGACGTAAGAACAGATAACGAGATAGCAACGGGCGGTATTGGCTCCCCTGAGATCAATGACGAAGATTTGCTTGTAAAATATGAGTTTTACGGTAATTTGCCCGATCAGGTAATGCTTGATATGTCTGGTAAGGGACAGCACCTGGTAACCGAAACGCTCTGGCTCAATCAAGCCGATGTTGAGCCGGCAAGCGGAGATTATTGCTTTGCAGTTTTAGGCGATACTCAGTCTTTGATGCACTGCCACCCCAACAAGTTTTCAGGCATGTTTAACTGGCTTGTAAACAATAGCGGCGAGGACAAGCACAACATCAAATACGTCCTGGGTCTTGGTGACATAACCGAAAACGCCCTTGTCTGGGAATGGGAGCTTTCCAAAATGAACCTTGCAAAGCTTGAGAACATCGGTCTGCCTTATCTTATGGCAATGGGTAACCACGATAAATATGATTTTAAGGACACCGAAACGCCTTACGTGCCCGATGTCCGAAGCAATTTTCTGTTTAATCAATATTTCTACAATAACGAACTTTACAGAAATTCGTTGGACGGCTACTACACCGCCGAGGGAGATGGCGACGTTACCTGTGCGTATGACACTATTGAATGCGGAACGACAAAATGGCTTATGCTGACGCTGGATTTCGGTCCCACGGACGCTATGCTTGACTGGGCAAACGAGGTTGTTGCGGCTCATCCCGACCACTTGGTTATCGTTACTACCCACGCATATCTGTACCGCGACGGAACCACTATAGACGTTGAGGATTGCTACACTCCTTCCATATACAACAGCGCATTTAACAATGGCCACGATATATTCAATGACTTCATATACAACCACGAGAATATAGTACTGGTTCTCAGCGGTCATGATCCTCATGACCACATAGTCTACTCCCGGGCAGAAGGCAAAGAGGGAAACACCGTATGGCAGATGCTCATAAATCCGCAGTACGTAGACGAGATGTTTGGCCCCGCAGGCATGGTTGCTCTGTTTTACTATACAGAAGAAACTCATACTATGACCGTCAGATATTATTCTACGGCAATGAGCATATACGGAAGCGAGCAGAGCCAATTTACCATAACCCTTGACATACCCGAATAAGCATATCATATCCACCCCGCGAAGGATTTCGCGGGGTGTTTTTTATTATCAGTTTGATTGTCCATGCGCGCGCCTACACGCGCGTATCCATATACTATTGACATTATCTTCAACATATGATATAATATATGTAACTATACTGTCAAAAACGGACGAGAATAGTCGAGATCTCGGTGTTCAAATACGCCGAAAGCCATTAACAAAAGTATGTAATAAGAAGTTAATAACCACTGACCACAGCAGAAATGAGAGGTACACGTTATGAAGAAAACCAAGTTAAGAACACTGTCAGTCTTAGTGATTCTGGCGCTTATTATAGGCGCTGTGTTCTGCTTGCCTTCCTGCGATAAGCCCGAGGAGGAAACAACCGAATCGAGCACCGTTCAAACGGGAAGCGGCACGACAGAATCCGAGTCCGGCTCGGATGAAACTCAGTCCGATGAAACGCAGTCGGACGAAACGCAGTCCGATGAAACGCAGTCGGATGAAACTCAGTCGGATGAAACTCAGTCCGATGAAACGCAGTCGGACGAAACGCAGTCTGATGAAACGCAGTCTGATGAAACGCAGTCGGACGAAACCGACTCGGATGAAACTCAGTCGGACGAAACGCAGTCGGATGAAACTCAGTCCGACGAAACTCAGTCCGACGAAACTCAGTCGGACGAAACCGACTCGGATGAAACTCAATCGGACGAAACGGAGAGTGATACGGACGAGGAGTCCGAAACAATCGACCCCTCCGTTCCTCACACCCATAGATACGATGAAGGCACGGTCACAAAGCAGCCAACCTGTAACGAAACGGGTATATTGCTTTATACGTGTACCCTCTGCGGAGAAACTAAAGAGGAATCTCTGCCCCTTTCCACAGAACACACGTATGATAATGGCGAGGTCACAAAGCAGCCCACCTGTGCAGAAACGGGCACAAAACTCTATACTTGTACTCTCTGCGGAGCTACCAAGGAAGAAACTATAAAAAAGACCTCCTCTCACACATATGGAGAAGCTGTTATCATCAAGGGGGCAACGTGCAACGAAACAGGATTGCAGGAGTTCACCTGTAGCGTATGCGGAAAAGTAAAACAAGAGGAAATCCCAGTCAATGACAACCACGTTTATGATGAGGGCGTGGTAACAAAAGAGCCCACGTATAACGAGTTTGGCACAAAGCTGTACACCTGCTCGGTATGTCAGGGCACAAAAGAGGAGAACATTGACAGGCTCCCCCCAAGCTACACCATTACATTGGTGGGCATAGGCGAATACTATGTAGGACCTGACGGTTCTTATGACATCGGTACACACTCCGTTGTGGGATACAGCTTTATAGAGTGGCAAACGGAGGACGGAACTCCCTTTGCATCACAGGGAACCGTCAATCAAAACGTGGTCGTTACTCCTATTATGGAGATACTCCAGACCACAACCGTAGAGCAGCTTGAAGAGCTTTGCAATCTCGGAGCCGCTCAGATTCTTATAGCGGAAGATATAGTTATCGACCGTCCTATCTTCATTTCTCACAACGTTACGATATACTCCAACGATGACGTTAAGCTCATAAGAGCGGCAGATTACAGTGGCGATATGTTCGTTGTGGGCGAGGACAAAGACGAGATTCCTGCCATTATGTTCGGCAGAACCGCAGTGCTTTCAATTGGCGGCGGAGAGTGAACTCTTACTATTGACGGTAACAGAGATAACCTTACTACCACGGTTGTTGGAAGCGCGATATTTGTAAACCACAGCTCGGTTCTCAACATCTATGACAACGCCGTTATTGCAAATCACGCAAAGGACGGAAACGAGCGCGCATTCAAGCATATTATATATACGGGATCATGGGTTGCAGATCGCGCAGGTGGCGCAGCGCTGTTTATCCTAAATGGAAACGTATATATGTACGGCGGCGTTATCAAAAACAACTGGGTAAGATGTGAATTAACAATTCGTCCCAATGAAGACGGCGTTGATACATATTATGAGGACGCAGCATGTGGAGGAGCTATATATAACTGTGGCAATTTCCACATGTACGGCGGAACGATAACCCAAAACGAGGCTTACCGCGGTGCCGCTATCTATAATGACGAGATAATTCGCCTCGTTTCAGGCACCATCAGCGAAAACTATTCTCATTCATACGGCGGCGCAATATCGTCTTCCTCAGCTCAGGAAGCACAGATGTTTATCGGTAGTGAGGCCGAGTTTGGCGCCAAGATAGAATTCATCAACAATAAGGCGGCAACGGGCGGCGCGCTTTATTCAAATGCCTCCAGCCCCATTCTGATTCTCGGAAACGCGAGATTTGAGGGCAACGAGTCGCAATACGGCGGCGGCGCGATATACACCGGCGGCGCACTCACCGTAAGAAACACCGAGTTTGTTGGCAACAAGACCGATAGCAGCGGCGGCGCGATATACTTCTGGTATAACTATAAGGACAATAACTCTCCTTATTTTCCCCGTCGTCATATGGAGCTTACCGGATGTACCTTTACGGGCAATGAGGCAAACCTCGGAGGAGCAATAGTTATGAGTGCATCCGCAGAGGCTTCAAACCGAACAGACTATTCCGGCTCAAAGCCAAAGCCTATCGGACCCGAGGGTTGCTATGCGGAGATAACCGATTGTACCTTTGAAGAAAACCACGCAGCAAATGCAGGCGCCCTCTACGTAACCAGACACAGCGACGTTATTCTCAAGAGCGTTGAATTCACAAGCAACAGCTGCGATGGCGTTGGAGGAGCAATGTCCGTTCAAACGGGTTGTACCGCAACGCTTGACGACGTAAAGTTTACGTCCAATACATCCGGCTCCTTGGGTGGTGCACTCTATACATATGCGCCTGAAAGCATAAGCCTTGTAAACACTGAATTTAACAGCAACGAGTCCACGGGATCGAACGGCGGCGCATTGTACGTCAACGGAACTACACTTTCTCTTGATGACACCGTTTCCTTTATTGAGAACAAGGCGGCCGGACACGGCGGCGCATTGTACGTGTCTTACGTTACCAATGAAGACGGAACACGCACGGGATCGCTGATCACCATTAACGGTACCGTATTTGAAAACAATACTGCACTTTCGGGTGGCGCTATAAGCGCGCGTTCTGAAAGCACGGTAAACATTAGCAACACCACGTTCAAAAACTGTACTACCCCCGATGCGCAGTCGGGCAAGGACGAGGGTGGCGGCGCGATCTATTCGAACAGTTCCACTCTAACCTTTACGGACGTAACGTTTGAATCATGCAAATCCAACTACTACGGCGGCGTTCTAAAGCTCTTCGATTGTGATGTTACATTTGAAGACGTTACTATTACGGGCGCTGAAGGTGGCACGGGCGCGGCGATCTATATGAACACCGGTACCCTTGAGGCAACCGATCTCACTCTTACGGACGTTAAAGCAAGCGTTAACGGCTCCATTTACTTAAGCGGCGTTGTTGCAACCTTCAACAACCTGACGGTTAAGGACTGCGTGGCATATCAGGCAGGAGCGATATATGCAAGCGGAGAAAGCACCAGCGTTACTATCAACGGCGGTAAGTTTGAAAACTGCATAGCAACCAACGGCGGTGCTATATTCGCGGTAAAATCAACGGTCAACCTTAATAGTTGCACATTTGATAACTGTGTTGCAACTAACGGCGGTGCAGTATATTCCGATCAGGCAACCATTAACGTTTCCGGCACGGAAGCCCTGCCTACCACCTTTAACGGAAACAACGAGGGTGTGGGCAGCGCGACAAACTCTGACGGCAGCGAAAAGAGCGTTGTTGCATCCACCGGCGGCGCCTTGTATATGAGAGGTTCAACCGTAATTATCGGGGAAAACGTCACGTTTAGTGGATACAAGGTAGGCTTACAGGGCGGTGCGATATACTGTAGAGATTATGTCTATACCGTAACCACTCCCGCTGACCCCACGGTTGAAGGCAGCGTTGAAACCAAGGAAACGTTTACCGTTCCTTCTTCCCTTACCATAGACGGCGCGAAATTCTGCGACAACGTTGCGGCGAGTGAAGGCGGCGCGATATATTTCAGCACAACAAGCAACTTTGAAATAAGCAATACAAGCTTTGAGCGCAACGTGGCGCAGGGTCATGAGCCTCAGGGCAACGTTCGCGGCGGCGGCGCTATATATGCAACCGCTTCGACAGGATATATAGGCACCAATGGCCAGGTATCCTTTATAGACAACCACTCCAACAAGGGAGGCGCGGTTGCTATACACTCCGGCTCCACGCTTTACGTACACTCTGTTCTGGCACAGGGCAACTATGCGGAATATTACGTAACAGAGGTTGAGGGCGAGCAGGGAACAGAAACCAAGGAGCTCGTTGGATACGGCGGAGTGTTCTACGTTAACAGCGCGCATCTCTATCTTGAGGAGCGCGATGGTGAGAACGATACGATCGTTCTCGGCGGCACACAGGAAGGACAGGGCAATCATGCGGTAAGAGGCGGTGCTATCTGCATTGAAAAGAACTCAATAGTTCCCACCCTCTCTGTAAAGGGCGCAGAATTTATCAATAACGTTTCTACGTACGTTCAGGGCGAGAGCTTCAACAACACGTTTGGCGCGGGCGCGATATGGACGAATAACACAAACGTAACGCTTACCGGCGTAACGCTTGACGGAAATCGATCCAACTATTATGGCGGCGCACTTCAGGCGTTTGGTGGCACGTTCACCATGAACGGAAACAGCGTAGTCAAGAATAACGCAGGCGGCACGGGCGCGGCGCTCTACTTCTCGGGTGTAACCGAGCTTAATATAGCTGACACCGAGATCAAGGACAACGTTTCGGGATCAAATGGCGTTGTATACTGCGCAAATTCTCCCATAAGGCTTGAAAACGTAACTGCCTCCGGCAACGTTGCATATAGCGGCGGAGTGCTTTATGCCAGCGGCAACGTGACCACAATAACGATTGTTGGCGGAACTTATCAAAGTAACACCGCAACAAACGGCGGAGCGGTTTGGGCAAACGCCTGCGAGAGTATATCCGTATCGGGCGCTACCTTTAAGGGCAACAGTGCAACCTCCGAAACGGCGAGCGAGCCCAACGGCGGAGCAATGCTGCTTAATTCAACTCGCATTGAAATAACCGATTCCACCTTTGAAGACAACTGTGCAAAGAATCACGGCGGAGCTATGGCCCTCTTTGCTACGGTTGTGAACATTAACGGGAACAGCAGCTTTGTAAACAACAAAGCAGGTAACCACGGCGGCGCTATTCACGCAATGTATATCTGGAATAGCGATAGCACCGCAAGAATACCCTCCGAGGTTGTTATGACCGGTGGCTCATTCGATGGCAATGAGGCTGTCGGCGGCGGCGCAGTAAGCGTTCGCTCGGAGTGCCGCGCAAGCTTTGACGGAACCGTATTCAGTAATAATAAAGCCCTCGGAAAAGAAGACACCGCAGACGGTGACGGCGAGGGCGGCGGCGCCATTTATGTCGGTTGGGGCTCGCTTGACGTTGCAAACGTCACTATGACGGGTAACGAGTCGCAGGGTCAGTTTGGCGGAGCGATAAACTCGCTTTACGCAACCACAACGATAAGCGGAACAACAACTATTACGGACAACAGCAATGGTATATACGTTGTCGGCGGCGCAGCAAACGATCTTCTCGTAAAGGATACTCTTATAGTAACCGATAACGAAACAAGCAACGTTTATCTTGCAGGCGGAAGAAAGATAAAGCTTGTAGGCGAGCTCGGGGAAGAGGCATCCATCGGCGTTGCCTCTGCGAGAAGCGGTGAATTCGTTATCGCGGACGGCGAGAACGTTACCGACGTAATGGCCTACAAGAACGTATTTTCGGCAGACCTGGCTCCCATTTATGAAGAGAACGGCAAGCTGCTCCTGGGCTTCTTCGTAACCCAGAATCCTCTGTCATCTAACAACTACACGTTTGGAACAAACGCTGATACGGCAACGTATCAGTGGTACGTCCTTGATGGCGGAGAATACTCAGCAGTAGAGGGGGCAACAAGCGCAAGTCTTCCTACAACCGTTGCCGCAGGCAAAACATACATTTGTAAAGCAACTGTAAGTCGCGGCGAAAGCTACGTTGAGTTGACCTCCTCTGCAATTAAATACACAATGCAGGGCACGCAAACTCACCCCGTGTGCGGAGAAGAATGTAGCCACATCGGACACTCCAACCATACATGGTATCCCATTTCCAGCATAGACGAGCTGATCATTGCCGGTAAAGTTGCAGGCAGTTATTACCTCACTTGCGACATTGAAACCAGCCACTCTATCATAATAGGTGCAGACGTGAACCTCTGCCTTAACGGACACACTCTTTCCGCGAAGGCAGGTGACGGCGAGTTCTCCATCATAACGGTAGGCAAGGACATAACGTTCAACCTCACCGACTGCGGAGAAAACGCAACTTCACAAACCGTCTATATCAAGGACGGTCAGCTTGTGGATGAGGGAACCGAGGGTGCGACAGCGGTCGTACTCAAGGGCGGCATAATAAGCGGCGGCCACGCTGCGATCGGCGGCGCGATCTATTCATATAACAGCAAGGAAATTAACATATACAACGTTAATTTCGTAAACAACAACACCACCAACAACGGTGGAGCTATCTACTTTGGAAGCACCAATTCGGAAGAATATGCTGTTCCTCAGTATAGCATCAACAACACTAAATTTATCTGTAACTCCGTAGATAATAGCAAATACGGCGGTGCGGCGATCTATTCAACGAGATCTCAGGGAACGCTAAACGGTGTAACGCTTATAGGCAACCACTCCTTCAAGGGCGGCGCCATAGCGCTCCACACGAATTCAACACTCACAGTTAATTCCTTGGATGCAAATGGCAACTTTGCCGAAAGCGGAGATTATTTAGATAACGGAACCCAAAAGACAGGTCTTGGCTTTGGAGGCGTATTCTACGCAAACAACTCGCATCTTGAAGTGGTCGGAAACAACGGTAACGTTAGCTTCACAAATAACAAAGCGGCCTCGGGCGGTGCAATATTTGCAGAGAACAATGCAACCGTAAGCATTACGGGAGCAAGCTTCACTTCCAATAGCACAACGGGTATTGGCGGAGCAATATATCTTTCAACTACAAGCGGAAGCCTTTCCGTCAGCAACTCTTCCTTCACATCTAACACCGCAACGCTTTACGGCGGCGCGATTTTCGCGGCGGGCGATAACACATTGAACCTTGAGGAAGGCCCCAAGCTGTCTGTAAGCCTAACAAATTGCGCGTTCAGTCAGAACACCTCGGGATCCGAGGGTGGTGCGCTGTATCTGAGCAAGTGCGAGGAATATACGATCAGCGGCGGCTCATTCACCTCTAACAGAGCAAACCTTTGCGTTCGTGGCGGCGGCGCGGTCTACTCCACGGGTTCGCACGGAACGATAATTAACGGAACTCGGTTTGATGGTAACCACGGTACTAAGGGCGGCGCGATTGCACTCCATTCAAGCTCATCTCTTACCGTATCCGCGGCAACCTTCACCAATAACGGCGCAGAGGTAATTAAGCCTTGCACGTGCGATTCCGCGAGCGACAAAAAGTGTGCTGAAGGCGGACACGGTTGGGGCGGTGCTATCTACACCAATGGTTCAACTCTTAACCTTGTTGAAAACGGCGGCGAGATCTCCTTTAGCGGCAACAATGCCGTAAAGGGTGGAGCCATCTACTCTGATTGGGCGACAGTCACCGTTGAAGGCGTAACCTTTGAAAACAACGGCGCAACATCGGAAATTGCGACGAATGGCGGCGCAATAAGCGCAAGCAACGGTACTCTTACCGTTGAAGGTTGCACTTTCTCCGGCAATAGCGTAAGCAATACTACCGATATTTACAAACAGCACGGCGGCGCGATATACGTTAGCAGCGCTACTCTGAATATCAGCGGCACAACGTTTACAAGCAACACCTCGGGATACTACGGTGGCGCTATCGCGGCAGAGGGATCCTCCACAAAGGTGACGATCACAAGCAGCACGATCACCGGAAACACCGAGAGTGATACCGCAGACGGCGCTACAGGTGCGGCGCTTTGGTTCGGCTCTTGCAAGGAAGTAACCGTTAATGACGTAACGGTTAGCGATTACCACTCTTCCTACAACGGAGTTATCTATACCAACAGCCAGACAGTAAATATTACAAACCTTACTGCTGAAGGAAACACTTCACATAACGGACTTATCTACATAAGTGGCGGCACACTCACGATAAAGGGCGGTAAGTTCAACAAAAACTCCGCAACTAACGGAGGCGTGCTCTGCGTAAAGGGCGGAACCGTTAACATCGAAAAGTACAATGACGGCGAAAAGGACGTAGCTACCACCTTTACGCAAAACTCCGCAACTTATGGCGGTGCGATCTACGTAGAGAACGGAACGGTTACGATAGACGGAGCGATCTTCGGTGGTCCGACCACTGTCGAGGGCGAACCCGAAACCACCGTTTCTCTCGGCAACTCCGCAACTAACGGAGGCGCGATCTACGCGGTAGGCGGTGAGGTTACCGTAAACGGCGGCACGTTTGAAAACAACTCCGCAACTAACGGAGGCGCGATCTACGCGGTAGGCGGTGAGGTTACCGTAAACGGCGGCACGTTTGAAAACAACTCCGCAACTTATGGCGGCGCGGTATATATAGGTGTTCTCAGAGATACCTCAAAAACCAATGAAACCACAAATAATACCCTTAAGTCTGCAGGCACATTTACCGTAGCGGGCGCAAGCTTCAATAACAACGAAGCTACCGAGCACGGCGGCGCGATCTACGCTACAGGCGCAGAGCTTACTATCAACGGCGGAAGCTTTGAGTCCAACGTTGCAAAGACCGGACACGGCGGAGCGCTCTACGTAACGACTGATTGGTATTACGCAATCGCGGGCGACAAGAAGTCAGAGACATATCAGATATCCAAGGTAATCATCACGAACAATGTGTACTTTGGTAATAACGAAGCAAGGGGAACGGGTGACAACGGCTATGGCGGCGCGATCTACTTGTCCCATATGGGCACCGTAGGTTCTACGCTCAATATAACGGGCGGAACCTTTGAAAACAACAAGGCTCAGTACGGTGGGGCTATCGCAGGCAGAACCGGCACTGAAACCACGCTTACCGGCGTAACCTTTAAGAATAATGAAGCATCTGTAAGTGGCGGTGCTATCTACATCAACGCGTCGAGCGTCGTGGTAACCGGCGGCTCGTTTGAGGGCAACAGCTCCACATACGACGTAAGTGGACTGAACGACTACGACCCCAACAAGGGCGGTGGTGCAGTATTTGCAACGGGCTCAACTCTTAAGTTACACGGTGTAACCCTCAATGGCAACTCCACCGGCTGGTACGGCGGTGCTATTATCGCAAATAGCGGCGGCAGCGTTCTCATTGATGAAGGCTGTATCATAGAAGCAAACGTCGGCGCAACCGGCGCGGCTCTCCACTTCACGGGAACTTCTGTAACCATCAAGAATTCCAGTATAATCAATAACGTATCCTCCTACAACGGAGTAGTATACGTAAACGGTGGGACTATTCTTCTTGAAAACGTAGCCGCAAGCGGAAACGTTGCGGTCAAGGGCGGTGTGCTCTTCCTGAGTGGAAGCGCTGACGCGACCGTAATAGGCGGAACATACTCCTCCAACTACGCAAGTGAATCGGGTGCGGTCGTATACATGCAGAACACCTCAAAGCTTACGGTCAACGAAATCGCAACCTTTATGGGCAATGGAACCAAGACCGAGGGCGAGGGCGAAGAAGCAACCGTTAAGGTCACTCTTAAGGGCGGCGTTATATGCGTGGACGGCGGAACCGTAACGCTTAACGGCGGAACCTTTGAGGCCAACACAGCTCGTGACGGCGGTGCTATCTACGTAGGATACGTGCTCAACGCCGACAAGACCGGCTTCACATCAACGGGAACTCTCGATACAACGGGCACGCTCTTCAAGAACAACACGGCAACCGGCACAGACAGTAACATGGGCGGCGGCGCGATTTGTGTGAATAAGGGCGCGGCAACGCTTAACGGAGTAGAGCTGGACGGCAATAAGTCCGCATACTACGGCGGTGCAATCTCCGCATACGATGCTACCGTAACCATTCAGAAGAACGGCGATAAGAACAGCGTTATCAAGAATTCCGTTGGTGAAACAGGTCTTGCCATAACCTTCAAGGAGGGCGACAAAACCAATAACGGAACCTACGTTATCAACGGTTTGAATCTCACGGACAACAATCCCGCGAAAGATCACGGCGTAAACGGTGTTATCTACATCAACGAGGGCGAGCTTACGATAGAAAACCTCACCGCAACGGGCAACTCAAACACCGGAAGTGGTGTGATCCACGCAAGCACGGGCGCAAAGCTCACCGTTAAGAACTCCAAGTTTGAGAACAACTCAACCGACGGAACGGGTGCGGCTATCAACTTCGTATCCAGCACGGGCGACAAGACTCTCGTGGTTGAAAACACCAGCTTTATCTCCAACACCGCAACCGAAAACGGCGGTGCGATAAACGCAGGCGGAAGCACAGTAGTAACAATTACTGATTGCACATTTACCACTAATGAATCCGATGCGAACGGTGGCGCGGTCTATGTTTCTACCAATACGACGCTTTGCATTGACAATTCTACCTTCGATGGCAACAAGGCGCTTAAGGGTGATACAAGTTCCGGCGGTGCGATCTACGGTACTAAATCAACCATTACCATAACGGGCGACAACACGTGGTTCAAAAACAACCAAGCAGATCGCGGCGGTGCGATTTACATCACCCATTCAAATAACCAGCCCTCAATTCTTGAAATGATGGGCGGTAAATTCGAACAAAACTCCGCAGCAGAGGGCGGTGCAGTAAGCATTCGTAAGAACTGCTCTGCAACCTTTACGGGTACAACGTTTACAAGCAACAAAGCAAGCCAGGCGGGTGACGGCACGGGTAATGATACCATTGTAGAGGGCGGCGGAGCCATCTACGTAGGCTGGGCAACGCTTAACCTTGCCGACGTAACTATGAGCCAAAACTCCACAAGCGTCGGCTTTGGCGGAGCTATTCAGGTAAACGGTGCAACTTTCAAGATAAGCGAGTTTATCAGCATATCCGAAAGCACCTTTGGTCAGACGCAACCCGACAACATTTATCTCCATAGCGGTTCCATAATAACCGTTGTCGGCGAGCTTGAAGAGGGCTCAAAGATAGGCTTGTCAAGCAGCGCGGACGGACTAGTCGTTAGGGGTGGCTCGGAGCTGAGCGCACCTGTTACCGATTACTTGTCTACGGTATTCTCACACGACTATAGCGTTCCTCTCTATGCTGAGGACGGCGTTATCAAGTCGGGGCTCTTCATCATTCAGCAGCCCACAAGATTTAACGGATATACCTTCTCAACCACATGTACGGATGAATCTCACTATCAGTGGTACGTGTGGGAAGGCGGCGCAGTAAAGATTGAGGGCGCC
This sequence comes from Clostridia bacterium, assembly GCA_017414605.1. Next base: position 23,085 of record JAFQLG010000042.1, on the reverse strand, counting down.
CTGGGCTTCTCTCTCACCGATGCATTTGCAAAGATCGGTCAGGAGCCCGAAAGCGGAAAGACTTACCTCTGTTACGTAACCTGCGGTTCCGCAAGATCGGTCGAATCTAACCGCTATTACTACTGCAACGTAGAACCCGAAAAGCTCGTTTGCGGAGAGAACTGTGACCACGACACTACTCACGAGAGTATAAAGTGGTTGCCCATCTCTAACGCCGAGGAACTTGTAAAGGCGGGCGAGGCTGGCGGAAATTACTATCTCGTTCAGACAATTCTGCTCGAAGAAACGATCAACGTTGCAGAGAACACCAACATCAGCCTTAACGGATTTGATATAACCTTGGCAGACGGCACATCCGGATTCTCGTTCTTCAACGTTCCCGCAGGTGTAACTCTTACACTCACGGATTGGAGCAGCACAAACAGAGGCGGATACATTGACGAAAACGGCGCATGGATGCCCGGTTATTATGATCAGGCAGAATCCTTTGTATCACTCAAGGGTGGCGTTATCAACGGTCTTGGTAACAGCGCTACAAGCGGCGGTGCAATTTACGCCGAGGGTAACGTTGTTGTTTACAACGTTGACTTTGTAAACCATACCGCAGGCAACGGCGGTGCGATCTACCTTGCAAACGGAGCAACGCTTTTGACCGAAGGCTCAAGCTTTGTAGCAAACGAATGCACCTCGGGCGCCGAGGACGGGGATCTCAGAGGCGGCGGCGCGGTCTACACGATAGCCGCAAAGGCAACCTTCAAGAACACAAGCTTCTATAATAATAAAGCCGCTTACTACGGCGGTGCAGTCGTTGCTTACGGCTCAGAGGTAAGCTTCAACGGCGGCGTAGTAAAGGAAAACAGCGGCGGAACGGGTGCGGCAATATGCTTCAGAAATGACGGCGACAGCAGCACCACCGCAAAATATGAGATCACAAACGTTCTTATAACCTACAACAAAGCTGTCGGCAGCGGAGTTGTATATATGAACGAAGGAACGCTTACAATGAGCGACGTTGAGGCAACTAATAATACGTCAACCTACGTTGGCGGATTTATGTACGTAAGTGGCGGCGTTGCTAACATCGCAGATACTACCGTTCAAAGCAACACCGCAAAGGATAACGGTGGCGGTATATACATCAACAACGCCGGCGCGACCGTTACCATAAAAGGAAAGGTAATAGTTTCCGGCAACGGTGTAGGTGATAGCAGTAGTTGGACAGATAACAACGTTCAACTTTCCACAGGAAAGCTGTACGTTTCCGGTGAGATCACCGAGGGCTCCGACATTGGAATAACCGCAGCTGACGGAACATTCATCACGCTTGCAACGGGCGTTGAAAACGTTGACATTGCGGACTATGCAACACATTTCACTCATGACGGCGGAAAACCCGTTTATGTCGAGAGCGGAGCGCTCAAGATAGGATTCTTCTTCACTCAACAGCCCTTTAGCGGTAACGCATACACCGTTCAGACGAATGCAACGGGCGTAACGTATCAGTGGGAGGCTCTTGATGGCGAGCAATGGACTTTGGTAGAGGGAGCAACGGCGGCAACGCTTCCCGAAACAGCAGTTGCGGGCAGCACTTACAGATGTAAGGTAACTACCGCTTGGGGTGAAAACATTATTTACTCCAACAACGTAACTTATTACGTTGAAACAGCGACACACGAGCATTCAGTCTGCGGTACAACTTGCTCGCACGGAACACACGATAGCGTTACCTGGACTCCTGTATCCAGCATAGAAGAGCTTGCATTGGTAAGCTCTATGGCGGGCAACTACTATCTCACGTGCGATATAGAAGTTGGCGCATCTGTTGTCATTAGCGCGGATGTCAACCTCTGCTTGAACGGACATACGCTTTCGGCAGCTAACAATGAAGACCTTTTCTCCATACTGACTGTAAAGAGTGTAGCAAAGTTTACTCTTACCGACTGTGGCACCGAAGAAACCACTGTATACGTCAAGGATGGAGTTCTCGTTGATTCCACAACCGAGGGCGATACCGCAGTCAGCCTCACGGGAGGTATGATAACCGGCGGTCATGCGGGAATGGGTGCTGCCATCTACTCAAACGGCGGATCTGTCAAAATTTACAATGTAAACTTTGTAAATAACGCAATAACCGGAAGCGGCTCTATGGGCGGTGCTATATACGTTTCCGACGGAGCACTTGAGGTAACGGGTGCAACGTTTGTTGCAAACCGCTCGGAATATCAGGGCGGCGCTATATACGTAAGCCGCGTAGGTTCGGATAGCAGCCCGTATAGCATTGCAGACACACGCTTTATCGGAAACGGAGTGTCCAGCAGCAATTATGGCGGCGGTGCGCTTTATTCTACAGCATCGCACGGAACGTTTGACAACGTGACGCTTATCGATAACTTCGCATGCAAGGGCGGCGCAGTAGCAATGCACTCAGCATCTACTTTGACAGTTAACTCTCTGTTAGCGCAGGGCAACAAGGCCGTTGCAAAGTCAGACGGAACACTTGGCATAGGCGGCGTGTTCTTTATCAATGCAGGAGAGCTTAAGCTTGTCGAGGAAGGAGAAGGCAACACTATTGTCTTTGGCGGAGCACAAGCAGGACAGGGCAATACCGCTGTAAGCGGTGGAGCAATACGTATTGAGGGCGGAAAGGTTACCGTTACCGGTGCGGCATTTGAATACAACAGTGCAGAAGTCGGCGGCGCTATTTCCGTTATCGCGGGAGAGCTCAATATAACCAATGGAACGCTTGAGTACAATACCGCAACAAACGGCGGTGCTGTACATGCAACCGGCGGAACTGTTGAATTTTACAGCTCACAGTTCAACAACAACAGCGCAATCAGCGATGCAGAAGTCAGGGGCGGCGCGATCTATTCGGGCGGCGCAACTCTCAAAATAACAGACACCGCGTTTAGCGGCAACAAAGCATCAAATGAAACGACCTCCAGCAATCAGTGGGGTGGAGCTATCTACATTACAGGCGGAAGTCTCACGGCCTCCAACGCAACATTTAGCAACAACATTTCCGGATATTACGGTGGCGCTGTTGCTGCTGCGGAAGCAGCAGTAACCATTACAGATGGCTCAATAAGCGGAAGCACCGGTATCACAGGCGCTGCATTATACTTCAACAAATGTAAAGGCGTTGAAATTAACGGCACCGCCATCACAGGAAATGGTCACAACGGAAACGTTACGTGGGGAAGTGGAATAATTTACACCACCGCGGGTACAACGCACACCTTCAAGAACATCACTGCAAGCGGAAACAACACCGGTTACAACGGCGGCGTGTTCTACATTTCAGATTCCCCCGCAACAATAGAGGGCGGAACGTTTACAGAAAACTCTGCGGGCTATGGTGGCGTGCTCTACGTTGCAGGAGCAGCCTCAAGCGTAACGATCAGCAACGCTACGTTTGGAACTGCCGATAAGGGCAACTCGGCAACAACAAGCGGCGGAGCCGTATACGTGGCGAGCGGAACGGTCAACGTTAACGGGGCGACGCTTGAGAGCAACACTGCAGCAACAAGCGGCGGTGCAATATATGCGGCGGGTGGAGAAACTACGATAACGGGAACTACATTTACGAGAAACCGTACAACTTCAAACCCAAATAGTGTTACCGTTCGAGGCGGCGGAGCAATACTTGCAACAACCGCAACTGTAACGATCACCGGATGTACTTTTGATGCTAACGAATCGGCATACTACGGCGGCACTATCGCGGCATACGAGTCAACGGTAACCGTCAAGGCAGATGACCAAGGAAAAAATACCACTATATCCAACAGCATCGGACAAACAGGTTCGGCAATATGCTTCAGAAACAATAGCACCTCAAGTGGAACATATATAATCGACGGTCTTGACATTAGCTCATCCTCCACCGGAACAAGTGGTAGCGGCGTCATCTATATTAATGATGGTTCGTTGAATATTAACAAGTTAAAAATTGAAACCTCCGGCGCAGCAGCCGGCGGTATCATCCACGCAAGCGGCGGACTGGGAGTTACTGTCACGAACTCAACGATTGCGCTTTCTACGGAAAATACTGCACCTCTTGGAGCAATAAACCTTGCCGTTAATGCGCAACATAAGATTACCAATCTTACCGTTACGGGCGATGGCGTTGAAGCGTTCATTACAGCAGGAAGCGGAACATTGACCATATATGACACCACCGAGCCTGCATACACCATTAAGGGCTCCGGCACGGTAAATAAGCCCAACATTTCAACTCAACAGTGAGGTGAAAAATTATGAAAATACTTAAAACAACAGTAACAACAATTTTAGCGGTCGCTATGATCCTCGGCGGAGTTTTCTCCTCCGCCGAGGCCCTCGCGGCTCCTGTCAGCGCGGAAGCTGACAATTCGCTTGAAAAGGTAATAGAATTTGCGGCAAGCAATAATGCGCTTGAAGCGGCAGAGCAGGAGACAGAGGCCAAAGAAGTGCCTGAAATGCCTGCAGAACCCAACTCCTTTGTGAGCAACTATTATATTGAGCAAACAAATCAGGAGGCTCCTTTCTTTGATGCGATTCTTCCTGTCATTGAGGAAAACATCGCAGAGTATAACAAGCACCCCGTAACACCTTATTTTGACAAGCTTCCATTGGCAAACAACCCCGAGAATTTTCAGGGCTTGGGCTCGCATACATACGAGGGGCTTAACGCCAATACGACAGGCAATCCCGTTAAAGTAGAAGCATTTTATAGGGTTTCAGGTGATTCATTGCATGACCCCAACTACGGAATGGGACTTTTGCTGTATCAGTGCATACAGTATAAGCGCCTTCATCCCGAAGAGGACGTAAAGGTGACTTTCTCCAGCTACCGCACCTCTGTAACGGCATCGGTTTGCGTTATTCCAACGAGCAAATATTACGGATATATGCGCTCTCTTTACGGAACCAACTATGATGAGCAGGGCTTTGTTCGCATCTCCTATATGTTCGTTGAGGCGGCAAGAATGGGTATCGAGGTAACGCTTGTCAACCATCTGCCCTCATACGGTGTATATCAGTATGATCCCGATCAGCAAAAAACCAGATACCGCAACCACATCAATTTTGAGACCTATTTTAACAGAGCGGCAGCAACAGATTGCTACAATTCATACGTTGGAGAGGGCAAAAAGGTTTCTGACTACCTTAACTGTGTTAATGTTGATTGGACAGTCAGCAACCAAACCTCCAATATGCAGCACGTAAAAGGTCTTTCCGCATCCCACTATCTTGCAACGGACGGAACAGAGCACACCTCTGCCGTATTCTTCTGTACTGCAAATCTGGACGAAAACGACTACCTTGGACGCAACGGTAACAGCTATTCGCAGTCCGGAGTTATCGTATCAGACCACGATGATATTTATCGCATAAACTACAACTATTGCCAATTGATGACAAAGTACGCTCACCAAGAGGGAATATACGAGCTGCGCTATAAAGTTGAAGAAATGAACAACCAGCAGATACAGCTTATCAGGAGCGGTATGGAAAGCGCAATACCCGAAGATGAGCAGATAGTTTATCTGGGGTCGGAAACGGATAAGGTGTTTGAGCTTTATTTCACCCCCCTCGGCGGCGGTACGGACGTTTGGGATCCCACGTACAACCCCATTTGCAAATATGTAGGAAAGCTCCCCACATCTGAGGGCTACATTGAATATGCAAGCAACCAATACGGATACGGAAGATCGTATATGGGATACACTATGGAGAGAATGCTGGAGGCGGCATATTGCAACAATCCTAACCCCAATAACAAGATCTCCATAAAGATAGTGGATTTTAACATTCCGAAGATCAAGGAACTTAAGGTTGGTACCGAGATAGGCTACCGCAGTATAAAGAACAGCGCAAAGATTCACGCCAAGGATCACATGGTGTCCTACGTGGAAGGCGGCCAGAGGCATTACGTTTCAATTATGACCTCCTGTAACCTTTATATGATAGCATTTAACTATCGTACTAACTCCATTCTTGTAATTCACGAAACGGATCAAACGGGCAACGGATTCTATACGTCGCTCGGTCCAAAGTTCACGGACGGAATGATTAAAGCTGATTAAAATTACCTAAAACAAAAATAAGGGGGCGGCGACTATGCCGCCCTCTTTTTTGCGCAAAACCATCCTTTTTATATTTACTTATATGACGCGTAACCACTTCAAACTATTGACAACTTTGCTAACGTGTGATATAATATGCTTGATTATCTATTCGGTTTTGACCGAATTCAGTCAAATTTCAGCTTTTCAAAGCTTGAAATACCGCTATAATCAATTTAGTATGTGTTAGCAACCTAGTATAGTAGTTTTTCATTCACAAGGAGGAGCAACATGAAAAAAGATTACGAGTGTCCGAAGATCGAGTTCCTTTTGCTCGGTAAAGAAGACATTATTACGCTTTCTGGCGGCGGGTTTGAGGGCCCTATCGTCAGTGATGGACCAATAGGCGGTGGCGGATATGACTCCGGCGGATGGACCTGATCACCATAGCATATCAAAATATAGAAAGGAAAAAGAAAAATGAAAAAGCTCAATATATCTAAACTTGTTTCTTTAATTTTCGTTTTCGCTATGCTTATGTGTGCGATTGCAATACCCGTATTCGCTACAGAAGAACAAGAAACGGTTGAAATCAGCAAAAAGAATATTATATTTGGCGAAAAGCTACAGCTTATGTTCGCCGTAAAAGCCCCCGATGACGTTCAGGTTTCCGCCGTCTGCGGAAATGACGAAATCGAAATTCTATCTCTCGGAAAAGGCACTATTGAAGGAGTTGAGTACCACATTTTCCAGACCGTAGACGCCTGGGCTCCTCAAAATATCAATGCCGTTGTCACGGTTACTGCAACCTCGGGGGATAAGACAGACAAGCTCAGCTACAGCGTGCTTATGTATCTGTACGAGCGACTTAATCTCGACGATCTCGATCCCGTGGAAGAAGCGGATCGAATTGCAATGTATGAATCTCTCCTCGAGTACGCTATGGCTGCCGATAAGGTTATAAATAATCAGGACGGCAGAACCCCCAATGAGCTTGATAAATATCATTACGTATCCGTTATAGACGGTACTGTTGACGGCTATAACACTTGGGGCATGTTCAAGGAAGGGGACACTCCCTTTGCAAACATCGAGCACTCTCTGATTCCCGACGAGGACGATGTAGTTCTCTGGTTCTACTCCTTAAACGGTGGCGAGAACAAGAGGATAGATCTTGAAGATCTCAAGAATCTTACCGTTGAAGGTCCTCTTACCATTACTGCCACAACCGCGCATGGACTTCACGTTGACATAACCGATGAATGGACGGCCGTTTCCAGCTTTGAAGAACTTGTTGAGGCGGCAGCGTCGGGTGGTCACTATCATCTGACAAGTGATATTGAAGCTAATGCTTCTATCGTCATAAGCACAGAGCTCACCCTCTGCCTGAACGGACACACGCTTTCATCTGTAGAGGGCGAGGAGAACTTCTCCATCCTGTCGGTTTCCGAGGGAGCAACGCTCAACCTTGTCGACTGCGGTACAGAGCAATCCACCGTATACGTCAAGGACGGCATACTCGTTGATTCGACAACCGAGGGCGCAACAGCAGTTGAACTCACGGGCGGTCGCATAACGGCTAATCACGCAGTTCAGGGCTCTGCTATCTGGGCAAAGGGAACTGTAAATATCCACAACGTAAACTTTATAGGATGCAGCTCAAATACAGCCGGCTCCAACTCCAAGGGCGGCGCGATCTACGTATGGAGCGGCGAGCTTAACGTAACGGATTCTACCTTCGTGGCAAACAGCACAATGTACGAGGGCGGTGCTATAGATCTTAGCGGTGTTGGTTCGGAGGAAGCACCTTACACGATCACCAATACACGCTTTATTGGAAACTACGTATCCAATAATAACTATGGCGGCGGCGCGATCTATTCAACGGGATCGCACGGAATTCTCGAGGACGTAACGTTCATAGGAAACCACTCCTGCAAGGGTGGTGCAGTAGCGCTTCACTCGGGATCTACTCTAACCGTTTATTCCTTGATAGCACAAGGAAACTATGCTGCCGAATACGTGAACGAGGAAGGCGGCACCTCTCTGGGTCAGGGCGGCGTATTCTATCTCAACAGCTCAACTCTCCGCCTCACCGAGCGTGCAGGCACAGACGATAAGATCGTTATCGGCGGCACCGAGGAAGGTCAGGGCAACAGCGCAGTAAGGGGCGGCGCGATCTATGTAACAAAGAACGTGATCGTTCCCGAAGTTGAGATCGTTGGCGCAGAGTTCATCGGTAATACATCCGGAAACGGCGGCGCGATCTATGCGGACAGAGCCGTTATCACATTGGACGGCGCAACGTTCAGCAACAACGAAGCAACCGGAGCGGGCGGCGCTATCCAGCTCGACGAGACAACTTTGACGATCTCGGGAGCAAAGACAACGTTCAGCGGAAACTTCTCGGAAAACTCCGGTGGAGCAATACACTCCTATGAAAGCGCGTTGAATATCACCGGTGCACTCTTCAGCAATAACGAGTCTGTCACCATGGGCGGCGCAATATACATTGACAGCGACTCAGAAATAGAAGACGATCCCGAAGTAACAATAACAAATACCGATTTCTCAAACAACACCGCGGGAAGCGAGGGAGGCGCGATCTACATCAGAGTAAGCAAATCCTACTCCATCGTTGGCGGCACGTTTGAAGGCAATAAGGCAACGTTCTGTCTTCGCGGCGGCGGCGCTATATACTCCACGATTTCTCACGGAACTATAAGCGGAACCACCTTCAGATCAAACAGCGGAACAAAGGGCGGTGCAATAGCACTTCACTCAAACTCTTCGCTCTCTATATCGGCAGCAACATTTGATAGCAACTCCGCGGCTGCTATATCGCCTTGTAAATGCGGCGCAAATCCTGCTTGCAGCTACGGTTGGGGCGGCGCTATTTACGCTAACAATTCAACTCTTGATCTTGTAAAAGAGGGCGAGGGCAACATATCCTTCAGCAACAACAGCGCAGTAAAGGGCGGTGCTATCTTCGTAGAGAACAATGCTAAGGCTACGTTGAACGGCGTAACCCTCAGTAGCAACAGCGCGACAAACGGCGGCGGTGCTATGTATATCACGGCAGCACCCACAACCATTATCAACTCTAAGTTTGATCAAAACTCGTCAAATGCTCCTCAGGCTACGTATGAGGGCGGTGGCGCAATATTCGTTATCGGAACCACGCTCAACGTAACCGACACAACGTTCACCAAGAACAGCTCGGCATATTATGGCGGTGCCATTGCGGCAGACACGTCTTCTACCAAAGTATACATTACCGGCGGTGAGATAAGCGAAAGCACCGGTAGAACAGGCTCGGCTCTTTGGTTCAGAGGTTGCACTGAAGTAAATCTTACGGGAGTTGAGATCAAGGATAACGTCGGAGGCGGAAACGGCGTGATCTACTTCAGCGGCGGAACCAATACCTTTACAAACGTCACCGCTTCGGGTAACGGCACAGCGAGCGGAGTCATCTACATCAGCGGCGGTAATCTCATCATACGCGGCGGTACGTTCACAAATAATGCGATAACCGAAAACGGCGGCGTACTGTGTGTCAAGAGCAACACTAAAAACGTTACCATTGAAAAATATATCGATGGCGAAACCGAAAAGGCTGCAATATTTACGGAAAACTCTGCTAAATACGGCGGTGCGATCTCCGTTGCGGGGGGAACCGTTGCAATATCGGGCGCTGAATTCACAAGCAATACTGCCAGCAAGAGCGGCGGCGCAGTTTACGTTTCGGGCGGAACCGTTACGATATCGGATGCGAAATTCACAAGCAACTCCGTTCCTCAAACAACGGAATACGTAAACGTTGGCGGTGCTATCGCGGTTGGTTCGGCTACTCTTACCGTTGAGAACTCTTCGTTCACAGGAAACTCCGCATTCAGCGGCGGTGCAATAGGAACTCTTGATGCAACCGATCCCAAACTGACGGTCAGCGGCTGTACCTTTGAAGAAAACGTAGCATACAAAAACGGCGGTGCGTTCTTCGTTCAAACCCAGCCTGCCACCGAGGAAGAAAGAATTCTGATAGACGGCTGTACGTTTATTGGAAACGACAGCGGAATCGCTGCGGGATCTGCTCTCTATATGAGATATACAAGTACGGTTACAATTTCCAACGTTGTGGCTTATAACGGAACGACCGCATGGGGCGGTGACTTCTATGCAACCACAAACTCCAAGTTTACCTTCCGCGGAACTGTTCAGCTTAAGGAAACCGAGTCGTCCACCGCAGATACGGTTACTTTCGGAAGTTCTGCAACCGCAGTTGTTGAATACAAGGACGATGCGGAAAAAGCGGCTTGGGAGGCAGTTCTCGGCACGGGCTCAAAAATCACCTACACGCTCATAGAAACCGAGCAGGAAGGCGGAGAGCAGGAAGGCGAAGACCCGGTTGAATAAAGCAATAACGGATCAAATTATCGTGTGTTATGATCCTGCAACCAAATTCTAAAGCTTATTTGCAAGGATCAAAACAGACAGAATTCATTTAATGACAAAGTGGGGATGGCACTCGTGCCGTCCCCATTTTGCCGTCAGAGCGCCCCCTCTTTTCTCAATTGTGCGCGGCAGCCTATTGACAAGCATAAAAAAATGCTTTATAATTTATATGAACAGGTTCACAAAAAGGAGTATTCAGTGAAAAATAAGGACAAAAATCTCAAAAATCAAAGTAATAACCCAGCCAAGCCCCAAAGCGACAAGAAACGAATTATAAAAGGAATCTTGATCGCGCTGTCGGCAATAGTGCTGGTGATCGCCATATTCTTCGGTGCCCTGGCAATTTATGCGGCAGACTATTACCGCGCCGATATGCAGGCTATATCCGCAATGAGTGAAGGAAGAGAGGTAAAGAGAACCGAGCTTGATGGTGGACACATAGCATACGGTGATGGCGACGAGCCCGTTGGGTTTATTTTCTACCCCGGCGGAAAGGTAGAGCACACGGCGTATGAGCCGCTAATGAAGCTTCTGGCATCAAAAGGCATCTTCTGTGTGTTAGTAAAAATGCCTTTTAACCTTGCCGTGCTTGACATAAACGCCGCAGACAGAATAAGCGAGCAATACAGTGATATCAACTCGTGGTATATCGGCGGGCACTCGCTGGGCGGCTCTATGGCGGCGGCATGCGCACAAGCAAAACCGCAAAATTATAGAGGCCTTATTCTGCTGGGCTCCTACTCAACGTCAGACCTTGCCGAAACAGATCTTGCCGTACTCTGTCTGCACGGAACCGAGGACGAGGTGATGAATGACGAAAAGCACGACGAATGTAAGAACAATCTCCCCTCAGGCACAATATGTTCCGATATCGAGGGCGGATGTCACGCGTATTTTGGCGTTTACGGAGAGCAGAGCGGTGACGGAGAGCCCACCATATCACCCGAACAGCAGATAGCAATAACCGCAGATAGCATACACGAGCTAATTATCGCAGGAGAGTAAATATGCCAAAGGTAATTGAAAACGTACGCGAGCAGCTACTTTGCGAGGCAAAGCGACAGATAGCCGAGCGCGGATATGCAAAAACCACGGTACGCTCCGTGGCGGGAGCTTGCGGCCTGGGCGTTGGCACGGTATATAACTATTTTCCGTCCAAGGAGTTGCTTATAACAACCTTTGTGGCGGAAGATTGGAAAGTATACGTTAAAACCATGTCAAGCTTTCCCCACGACGACGCAAAAAGTCTGCTTGAATGTATATTCAACTCGCTCCGCGGCTTTTCCGAGAGCAACAGAAAGCTGTTCTCCGATGCCGATGCGGCAAAGGTCATCTCGATCGGATTTGCTTCAAGGCACAAAAGGCTCCGCCGTCAGCTTGCAGACTTTATTTTGCCCGTTTGTGAGGAGCGTAAGCTTGAAAACGCTCCATTTGTCGCAGAATTTTGTGCCGAAGCCCTTATCAGCTGGGCTTTAGAGGACGTGGATTTTGACACCGTTTATTCGGTGCTTGAAAAAGTATTCTAATAAATTATTTTATAAAGGAGTGTTCTATTATGAGCAGCTTTGAAAACCTTCGCATCGTGGATAACTTTTATCAGACCTCTCTGTTTTTCCCGATGCCAACTGTAATCATCTCAACGCTTTGCGAGGACGGAAGCACTACGCTTGGCCCTTACTCCCTCGTTCAACCCTACTACGTAGCGGGCAAGGACTACTATGCTATGCTTTTGTGCTGCCGCAACTCGTCCAACACCGCGCAGAACATCTTGCGCAACGGTAAATGCACGCTTAACTTTATTGACGATAAGCCTGCGACCTTCAAGGAGGCAGTAAAGCTTTCCTGGCCCGGCGACAAGCCCGAGGAAAAGATGCCCAAGTGTAATTTCAGACTTGAAAAGAGCATTATTGAGGAGGAAACGGGCGAAAAAAGACCTATGGTACTTACCGATGCCATTCAGGCTATTGAATGCACGTGGGTAAGAGAGCTTGACGGAGCAGACAAGGATCAGGCGGGCGAGCTTAACGGCTACGAGGGCCCATACCACGATTTCAACGGAATCACCTCAAAATTCGGCGCGCACTTTATTCTTAAGGTTGACAAAATACTTATGAAGAAAAAGTACAGCGACGCTATCATCAACGGCGTAAGAGCCAAGGATTTCCCTGCGCTCCCCGTTGACTACGGATACCGCGACTCCAAGAATTTCTGGTTCCACAGAAAGACAAGAATGAGAGCAGAGCTTCTCCAGATGCGTCAGGCGAGCCTTGAATCCGTTCGTTACGCGGCAGACCGCGCGGACGACACCGTTAAGTTTACAGACGAGGCGCTTATGACAATTCTCGGCGTTCCGAGAGTATTCCTTTCCGTTGTGCTCAAGGGCTGCGTTCAGTGGGCAAAGGAAAACAACGTCACGCTTATCACAGAGGAGCATATGAAGATAATCAACGATAAGCGCGCAAAAGAGAAGAGCAAAAAATAAATTAACAATAAAGGAGAACTAAAGAATGAAAGTTGTACTTGCCGGCGCTTTTGGAAATCTCGGCGCCGAGATACTTAAATGCTTGTGCGCGGGCGGACACGAGGTGGTTGCCGCCGACCTGCGCGAAACCGAGGTTGCGGGCTGCGAGGGAAAATATACCTTCGTCGCTATTGACGCTACCAACCCCGAGACCATGAAGGGACTTTGTGACGGAGCCGACGTAGTTATCACCACTATTGGTCTTACCGGTGCTTCCACAAAGGTAACTTCCTACGACATTGACTACAAGGGTAATATGAACCTCTATGCCGAGGCAAAGGCTGCAGGCGTTAAGAAGTTCAACTACGTATCCGTTATCTCCTGCGACGAGAAGGGTGCCGAGGAGGTTCCCATGCTTCATGCAAAATATCTCGTTGAAGAGGAGATAAAGAAGGAGGCTATGGATTGGGTCATTTACCGTCCCACAGGTTATTTCTATGATATAGCAAAGGTTTTCAAGCCTTACGTTGACAAGGGCGAGATGCAGCTCTTAAAGGGCTTTGGCGGTGTAAAGGCAAACGTGGTAGACTGCCCCGATTTTGCACAGTTTATCGTTGAACACATGAATGACACCAACGTTACGTACAACGTTGGAGGCAAGGAGACCTACACATATGAGGAAATGGCTGCTATGTGCTTTGAGGCTGCTAAAAAGCCCTTGAAGATAAAGTGGGCTCCCATCTGGCTCTTTGGAATTCTTGCAAATCTTCCCAAGATAAAGAAGGCGGGAAAGCACGACATAATTCTTTTCTCCAAATGGACGCTTAGCCACGATCTCGTTGGCGACACCGTTGTTGGTGACAAGAGCTTTGGAGAATACATAAAGAACTACTTTGGCAAGGAGGTAAACTAATATGCCTTGGGGACTTTTAGGAATACTTTTTGCAGTATGCGCGGTTGCTTGCGCAGTCGGATTTTATAAATTTGTATATTTTCTTTCCATCGGATATGGATTTGCGGTTGCATTCGGCGGCCTGGCAGTTTTCGTTATGTACCTCGTTGCTCCCACAGCAACTCCCATCTGGATAGTTCTTATACAAGCGGCGCTTTTCGTTACATACGGCGCGCGTCTTTCGGGCTTCTTGCTTGTTCGTGAGCTTAAGAACGCTACCTTCAAGAAAACCGACGTTGCCAAGGACACCCTTGCAAAGAACGGCGAAAAGAAGATGCCCGTATTCGTGCTTGCAACTATCTGGATATTCGTATCCGTTCTCTACGTCGCTCAGGTCAGCCCCATGCTGTTCCGTTATGTTGAGGGAAGCACCGATTTCGTGGTTCCCGCAGTCGGATTTGCTGTGTCTGTGCTCGGCCTTGTGCTTGAAGCCATCGCCGATAAGCAAAAATCCGCGCAGAAGAAGGAAAGACCCGACATGGTCGCAACCCGTGGTCTTTACAAAATGTGCCGTTGCCCCAACTATCTCGGAGAGATACTTTTCTGGACCGGTGTGTTCGTAAGCGGAATCACCGCATACGGCGCAAACGTTGGCTACTGGATCTTTGCGATCATCGCTTACGTTTGCATAGTATTCATTATGTTTAACGGCGCGCAAAGACTTGAAAAGCGTCAGATGGCGCGCTACGGCGAGAACGAGGAATACAATGCTTACGCAAACAAGACACCCATCATTATTCCTCTTCTTCCCATCTATCATCTCAACAAGAAATAAATTTCAGCCAAAGGAGAAACATCTATGAACGACTTTTCTGTTTCAATGGCGCTGGTAGATTACGTTCCCGTCATCTTCTTTGCCATAGCGGCCGTGATACTTTTGCGCGATCTTTACAACAAGATGAGCAAGGGTGCTTTCGCGCTCTTTTCCGCAGGAGTTATAGACGTAACCGTTGCGGGCGCACTCAAGGCAACGTGGAAGCTGCTTTACGCGGCAGGCGTATGTAACTTTGAGGCGCTTGACCACATGTTTTTCCCCGTACAGTCCATAGGCTTTTTACTTGCAGGTGTTGGTATCCTTGCAATGCTTGTATATAATCAGCGCGAGGCGGCGCTTTTGGCGGCAGCTCCTCCTATATTCACGGGCACGTTCGTGTTTGTTGGCCTTATGGTTGCAGGACTTGGAATAATGGACGTCGTTTTGTGCGTTCTTGCCGCAAAGCTCAAAAAGCCTTGGATAATTGCCATCTTTGTCGTATCCTTCGTTTGCTCGCTCGGAATGGGCTATTTGTCAAGCCAAAACTTTGCCGAGGCGGCGATGAACTGGATAGCTGAGGGCGTAAACGTAGTCGGGCAGGGAACATTGCTTGTTGGCGCGATAGTTTTGCACAAGAACGGTCTTTGCAACCTTGAATTGCACGGAGAAAAGGCATGACAAACAGGCTGCTCGAAATTATAGGCAAAAATTATAAGCTTTGTCCCATAGACGTAGGTGAATTTTCCTCCTTAAAGGCAAACGGAATGACCTTTTCGGTCTCGGCTTACGTAGCCGAGGGACTCGGACACGTGTCGGTGATGAGAGCCAAAGGATTTTTCGGTCTTATGAAAATGGACACGCTCATGATCGTACCCAAGGAGAAGGATCTGCCGCTTTATTCGTATGACCGCATATTTGCCATGGGCAACGATACGCTTATCGTTGAACTTTACGATACCATGATAGATACCGCGGATCTTTCGGCGCTTGATGCAGCAAAGCAGGCGTTTTCTCACCTTGAGGAGCGTGATCCTGGCGAGCATTGGTATGACAGCATAAAGCTTGCCGAGAGCATATCCAAAAAGGGTAAAAAGGCACAGACCGCCGCCCTTGATTCGCTCACTCTGGCTCATTTTGAGGCATATCTTGATGCAAACGCACAGCGCGTTTCGGACGTTTCCTTAAAGAACAAAAAATCCGCTCAATACGTTACCGGGCTTCTTGCAAACGGCGGTCCCTCGACCGACGTTTTCAAAAAGAGCCTTGGCGCCAAAAAAACCGAGGCGCTGTTCCACTCGGTCCTGTTCGGCGTTTGATAAATTATGCAAAAAATAAAATGCTCACGGATACTTTCCGTGGGCATTTTCGTTTTTTCAGCCAACAACTCATGGGTGTAATGGCAAAAGTCGCCTTTAAGTAGACACAATGCCATTGACACAAAAAAGATAAAATGGTAAAATTATATTAGTAAAGTTAACAACTCAAAAGGCGGAAACACCATGATAGAAATAGCAAAAAGTGATTTTTTTGAGGTGGGACGTGACGGCGTCCGCCGCATCCTCACGCCAAACGATAAAAAAATCGATATCGTTGAATTTGGCGACAAAAAGCTGTGCTGCGTAAAGAGCGGAATGGGCTATCCCGCAATATATCCCATGAACGAAACTCATTTTGAGAAAAAGGCCGAAGCAATACTCATGGATCTGGACGGAACCAGCGTTCACTCCGAGGAGTTCTGGATGTGGGTCATCGAGCAAACTACCGCGCGCCTTATGGGCAGATCGGACTTTGCGCGCGAGGACGAGGACGAGCCCTTTATTTCGGGCCACTCCGTATCCGAGCATTTGCAATACATGATAGAAAAATATTACCCCGAGGGAAGCCTTGAGCTTGCCAGAGATTACTATTTCGAAATAGTAAACCATGAGCTTAGCGAGATAATGAAGGGCAGAGGAAAGAAAGACGCATTTACTCCCGCACCTTACCTTAAGGAGTTTTTAACAACCGTTAGAGGCGAGGGAATAAAGATCGGTCTTGTAACAAGCGGACTTTATGAAAAAGCAATGCCCGAGATAATCTCGGCGTTCCGCCAGCTTGACATGGGTGATCCTCTTGAGTTCTACGACAGCATAATAACGGCAGGGCAATCGCTTCGCCGCGGACAAACGGGCACTCTGGGAGAGCTTGCTCCAAAGCCTCATCCTTGGCTCTATGCCGAAACCGCGCGCGTTGGCCTCGGTATACCCTTTGAGAGAAGACACAAGGTCATAGGTCTTGAGGACTCCTCTGCAGGCATCGTTTCCATCAAGCTTGCGGGCTTTTCCGCCGTAGGAATATCGGGCGGAAACATTGATGCGGCCGGTGTTGGAGAGCTGTGCGACTACCGCATAGACAATCTTTTGCAAATGCTTGATATAGTTCTTTAAGCCGAAAAACAACGAAAGGATATAGCAAATGAAGGTCAATAAAATAGACGTTGTTTCCAATACACATTGGGACAGAGAATTCCGCTTCAGCTTTGAAAAAACAAGACACAACCTGCTTGTTATGATGGATACGACTCTTGATATCCTCGAGGCAGACAAGGATTATCATTCCTTCACCATGGACGGTCACTCTATAATGATAGACGACTATCTTGAAATGCGTCCCGAAAGACGCGAGCAGGTGGAGAAATTTATACGCGAGGGAAGGCTTATAGTCGGACCTTATTATACATTGCCCGAGGAGTTTACCATTTCTCACGAGGCACTCGTCAGAAATCTTATGTTTGGACGTGAAACGGTTGAGAAATACGGCGGCAGATGTCCAACAGTCGGATACACTCCATCATCCTGGGGACAGACCGGACAGTATCCGCAAATATTAAAGAATTTCGGCATCAATTATATGATGTTCTATCGCGGCATTTCTCATCACGAGGCTCCCGCGGAGTATATCTGGCAGGCTCCCGACGGCACCGAGGTGCTGGCAAGCCGATTTGCTCTCTATTGCCGATACAACTGGTACTACCAGGTTCATAGAAGCGTTTCGAGAAACCGCGTATGGTCCAAGGACTATAAGTGGGGCGAGTTTGACGAGATGCCCTTCCGCAGAGCCGACGGCTTTGTCGGTCCCGCTATAAACTATGACCTCAAAGCGCCCATTGCAAATTACGAAAAAGAGAGCTTAAAGAAAGCAATTCTCGATATGCTTGAGGAAGAAAAGGGGCATTTTACGACTCCCGTATTCCTCGGTATGAACGGTCATGACATATCGGTAGGCTATCCCAGAGAAAGCGAGGTCATAAAGGACGCAAAGGCTTTGTTTGACAGAGAGATAGAGATCGAGCATACAAATCTTGAGGGCTTCTGGCGCGATGCCGAAAAGCATCTTGATCGCGAAAAAATGACCGTACTCAAGGGCGAGCGTCGTTCATATCTCAAGGAGGGAAAGTGGACCTATCTTTTCCCCGGGACCATCAGCGCGAGGACCTACTTAAAGCAGGCAGACTTTGATGCCTATACCGCGCTCACCTACGTAGCGGAGCCATTAAACGCGCTTGCCGGTAATGACAGCAAAAATTATTTGAAGCGCGGTTGGAAATATTTGCTTTCCAATCATTCGCACGACGCTAACGGCGGATGCGCTCCCGACGAGGTTTGTCGCGATATGGAATACCGTTACAGAAAGGCGAAGGATATTGCCGACATCGTTGCCGACGATGCCATGGTAGCTATCGCAAAGAATCTTTGCCCCAAAGGACAAAAGCAGGATATAGTTCAGCTTGTCGTATATAATCCGCTGCCCTATAAGCGCGACGTTATAGTTTCTCTTGACATAGAGCTTCCCGAGCATCTGGGCAAGGGATTTACCATAGACGGAGTAAAGATCCAGCCCATTCAGAGCGAGCGCTCCAGCATTTTTGTAGACAGTATATGGGACGTTCCAACCATTCTTGATTCCATGCATCACCGCGCCTATGCGCAAATAAAGGACGTTCCCGCATTCGGCTACAAGGTATTTGAAATAAAGGCAGATCCTCATAAGATGCAAAAGAGAGCGGGAATTGCCAAGGGCAACGTGCTTGAGAACGCAAAGATAAAGGCAACCGTTAATCCCAACGGAACGCTTGACGTCTTGTATAAGCAAACCGGCAAGGAATACAAGGGACTTAATTTCTATACCTCGCAGGGCGAGGTCGGAAACGCGTGGAAGCACGAAAGTCCCGAGTTTGACAGAAAGCACAGCTCTATCGGAGCAAATGCAAAGATATACGTAACCGAAAGCGGAGAGCTTTCCGGAACTATCATCAGCGAAATAGATTTCGCGGTTCCCGAAAGCTGCGAGGTAAATCCCAGCGACATTTATGCCAATATTCCCATAAAAACGTCGTATACGTTGGATGCCGATGCGGATTATATCAAGGTCAAAGTCGAGCTGGTAAATAATGCTCGCGACCATTGGCTCAGAGTTAATTTCCCAACCGGTATTGAGTGCGAGCAGTCGATCTGCGACAGCCACTTTGATATAGTCAAGCACGACGTTGCCATTCCCGATTCAACGGGTTGGGTAGAGCAGGCATTCGGAACCCAGCCGCTTCGCACCTTTGCAGAGGTAACGTACGGCGAAAACGGTCTTGCCGTTATGCCCAAGGGCCTTTTTGAATACGAGGTATTTGACGATACTACCATGGCGCTTACACTTATCCGCGCCTGCCGCATAAAGCTTGCGGTATCCGAGGAAAAGGTCACCGAGCTTGAGGACGAGGGCGTCGGATGTCCCGGAAAGCGTAGCTTTGAATATGCCATCCACTTCAACAAGGGCGAATATACCGAGCTTCCCAACAGAGCCGCCGAGATATTTGCACCCGTCAAATGTGCGGTGTGCGGACGCGGAAAGGGCGACTTGCCTCTTGAGGATAGTCTTATGTCCATTGACAACCAAAACGTTCACGTTACCGCAATAAAGCGCGCCGAGGACGGGGATGGAATTATAGTCAGATTCTATAATGCCACCGAGGAGGTGCAAACAGTCAATATCGAAGCCCGCGGTGAGCAGTATTTGTGCCGCATGGACGAAAGCGTGATCGGTAACTACGATAACCGCATTGAGCCCAAGAAGATAGTAACCGTAAGAATTAAATAACAGAAATCGGGCTGACCTTTTTGGTCAGCCCGAAAACTTATCGTGCGGTGCGGTTCAAACATACCGTTGCAAATCTTATAAAATCATGCTATAATTAACTTAATAATTGCGCAAGCCATCAAAATAAAAGGAGTGGATTTTATGAGCGATAACAAAAAGCAAGTCTGGCAGGCTGTCAAATTCACATTGTTTTCCATCTCTGCAGGCATAATACAGATCGTATCTTTTGCAATACTTGAAATATTCATCAAGACCTATTGGATACCGTATCTCGTTTCGTTGCTGTTGTCGATAGTGTGGAATTTTACTATGAATCGCAAGTTTACCTTCAAATCTGCGGCTAACGTTCCTATCGCTATGGCAAAGGTGCTTGGATTTTATCTTGTATTCACGCCTCTTTCAACCTGGCTTGGAAATATTACAGAGCAGGGCGGCGCAAA
Organism: Clostridia bacterium; assembly: GCA_017414605.1. The sequence continues at coordinate 2,849 of JAFQLG010000042.1, read as the reverse complement.
CGACTTTTTGATTTTAGCGGTAACAATGGTGTCAAACTTTGTTCTGGAATATCTGTTTTGCAAGTTCGTGGTCTATCGCGGTCAAGAGGATACGTTGGACAAAGAAAAAGACAAAAAAGAGGAATAATATGAGAATATCCCGTCAAAAAAACCGCGCCGCTCGTATCTCGGCGGCACTCATATCGCTGCTTGTGCTTGTTTCACTGTGCGCGTGTGACGTGAAAGACAGCAGTGAGCCGAGCATTGAACCCGGCACCCGAGAAAAGACCGTTTTTGTTGCAACCGATCTGCACCTGTTTTCAAACAATCTCATCAGTCCCGACAACTCGGTGTATCTTAAAGATAGATTCACAAGTGACGGACGCATTCAGGAATACGACTACGAGCTTATTGGCGCATTGATCGAGGAGGTCAACGCAAAGAAGCCCGAGTTTCTCATTCTGACGGGCGATTTGACGTTTAATGGGGAGCTGGATTCGCATCTTGAGCTCTCAAGACTGCTTTCCGCCGTACAAGATACCAAGGTTCTTGTTATCCCCGGCAATCACGATATATATTCGCCCGATGCCGTTTCTGCCCTTAACGATTCCACGCAGCCCACGGAAAGCATCAGCGCCGAGCAATTTCGCGGAATATATGCCAATTACGGATATACAAACGCGTATTCTTACGATGAAACCACGCTGAGCTATATATTCGAGCTTGACGAGGACAAATGGGCATTGATGCTGGACACGTCGCTGTCAAGATACAATGAGAGCTACGGCGGATCGATAACCGCGGGCGCGCTTGAAGAGTCAACTCTCAATTGGCTGGAGGAAAATCTGGCTTACGCACAAGAAAACGGCATTTCTGTCATTTCTTTTACGCATCACAACCTTCTTGCCCACAATGATCTGTTCGTTGCAAGCTACACTCTCCAAAATAGCGCACAACTCACCGAGCTATATGCAAAATATGGCGTCAGCCTCAACTTTTCAGGGCATCTGCACATTCAGAGCATAAAGAAGGCGACCATGGATGAGGGCGCGGTATATGACGTTTCGGGCGGATCGATTCTGGATTACGGCAATCGCTATGGCGTGCTTGACATATATGATAACTGCTATAAATACACCTCGCACAAGATCGGAAAAACTCCCTCGGGCGAGGATATAAGTCAATATTCGTTCGACGTATTTTGCAAAGAATACTATGCCAAAACGCTCTGGAGCTATCAGAGCTCGCTCGGAGAAGACAAGGGAGCGCAGGCAGTGAAACTCCTTAGCGAAATAAACGCCTATTACTTTGACGGCAGCTATAAAGAAATAAACAAGCTTGTAAAGCAAAACCGCTCCTTAATAAAGCTTATTAAGGAAAACACCTTTAATTACGAAAGCTCGTATGTATCCTCAATAATCGAAGTTGATGACAAGAATCAGCACTCCTTGATCATAGAGCGGAAGTAGATACTAGTGTATTGCAACCCAAAGTTTACATAAAGAAACGCAGAATTGGTGGAATATTTGCGCCCTTTGATATAAAATAATTGCAAATCGTGATAAAATTATGCGGAGGTAAATATGACACTTGGATACAAAATTTCAAAGCTCAGAAAGGAATATAACTACACTCAGGAGCAGCTCGCCGATATTCTCGGAGTCAGCCGCCAATCGATCAGCAAGTGGGAATCCGATATAGCCTATCCCGAAACGGATAAGCTGGTCAAAATAGGAAAGATGTTTGATTGCTCAATGGACTATCTGCTTAATGACGACGTTGTTGAGAAACAGGGAACACCGTCAGCAGAAAGCCAACTGCGAAACTTACTTAAGAGACCGTTTTGCGAGCGAAAGAGTGAAAAGACGGTATTTGGAATGCCGCTATATCACATCGGTAAAAACGCGCGCGGCTTTATTGCCATTGGTCTTAAAGCCAGAGGAGTGTTTTCCATAGGTCTTATTTCCCGCGGAATAGTTTCCCTGGGTCTTCTCTCGCTTGGCATAATATCTATAGGTCTTTTAGGCATTGGGCTGCTCGCCGCAGGAGTGTTTGCACTCGGGCTTGTTGCTCTTGGCTCTATTGCCATAGGCCTTGTTGCCGCGGGAGCTATCAGCATAGGAATTATATCATTTGGCGCGCTTTCCGTTGGTTGCTTTTCAACGGGAGCTCTTGCCATAGGTAAATACTTGGCAATCGGGGACCACGCTCGCGCTTACGTTGCTATTGGAAAAACGGTTGCAGAGGGAAATGTTTATAGTCACATTGGCGATCTATCAACGGCAGATATGTCACAGGTAACGCAGGCTCTCGACACCCACGTACCGTCCTGGCTGAATTGGGCGAAAGCATTGTTTGAGTGGGCCGTGGGCTGATGCGCGGTCAGCGGAAAACGCATCTCCAAGAATGTCTATGCCAAGACACGAGAGGAATGCGAGAAAAAGCTCGCAGAGCTGATAAAGACGATGAAAGCGGAGATCGCGGAGATGAAAAAGACAGCAAAGAACGCATAACGCACAAAGGGGCGACTACGAACGGTCGCCCCTCAAAAGTTGCATCGGAGAAAGCAAAGAAAAGCCAAATCGGTTGAAAAGTTCATAGAAATATGATATAATAAACTCATTGATAAATAAGAATTTGACAATGAGATAAACGGAGGCTCTTGTGGGGAAAATAAAAGGCTATCTCTGGCTTTTTTTGACAATGCTGAAAATCGGTGTATTCACCTTTGGTGGCGGATATGCCATGATCGCTCTGCTCGAAAATGAGTTTGTAGAAAAAAAGAAATGGCTTGAAAAAGATGAGTTTTTGGATGTTGCGGCAATTGCCGAATCTACGCCCGGTCCTATTGCCATCAATGCGGCAACTTA
>JAFQLG010000041.1 GCA_017414605.1 Clostridia bacterium | reverse complement strand
TTGATGCTGTTAATTTGCATAAGCCCATAATCATTGGTGCCGCTTACAGCATCGGGATCAAAGCGGGTTTCCTGGTCAGCCAAAGCAAGTGCCAGGGCGTAGGGCACACCGTACTCCTCACATTTTTCCTGCATAATCTTTTGCAGCTCCGGGCTTAAAGCGTTGCCCTCACTTACAATAAGGTTGGCGGGAATTACTGCGGGCTTTTCGGTTTCCTTAAACTCCACACTTGTAATGGTTGCATCGTACTTTGTCTGTGGGCTCTGGGCGTTGTGGGTCAGCTCATCCGGTACGGGTGCCACAGCTTTTGCGTGGACCGTTCCCAGGGTATAACCTAAAAGCACACCGAGGCCAAAGATCACAAGGGCGATGCCTAAGAGCACCAGGAGGGCTCTGCGTAGTGCCTGCTGTTGCTTACGCCTCCGTGCAGCAAGCTGTTGGTACGGTTTGGGATCTACCGGCATTTATATCCCTCCTTTTTCTGCGGTTTCCTCAATGGTGTTAAGCAGCATAACAAGGGTGGTGTATCGTTCCTGCTTTGGGAAACGGCGCCCGGTTTCATAAGAGCGCAGCACCTCAACGCTTACACCGCTGTTATCGCTTAACTCCTGCAAGGTCATACCGGTTTTGGCTCTTACGCTTTTTATCCTGTCGGAAATATCGGAGGTGTCCTGTCTTACGGATAAGGTGGGCACCATCTGGGGAACATCCCAGCCGCCTTTTGAAAGCAAAGCCAAAACAATGTTAAGCCGATCACTCTTACAGGTTGCAATCAGCCTTGCGGCTGAAAGGTAATCATCGGGGGATAACAACCTCATTGGGGTAACGGTATCACCGCTTTTTAGATCTAAGCCGGCAGAATATACGCCGGTTTTGCGTATCATTGGCAAAACGCTTGATGTTACCCATCGCTTAAACTCTTTGGCAGATGGCAATTTGCTGGTAAGTATCAAACTGTATAAACCGCTTTCATTTATCAGCACCGGTTTTGTTTCTCTGCCGTTGGTGTCGCAAATTGCTACCCCACTCAGCTTGTCCTCATTGTCAACCCTCTTTGCCAGGGCATCCCTGGTGTTGGCGTAGCCTAAGATGCTTGCAACATCCCTGCCCACAAAATAGGGTATATCATCAATGATAATGGAGCGTATTGAGCCAAATTCCGCATTGCTATATGTTTGCAGCTCATTCATTTTGCTTATCGCCTCCTTGTTTCCTGCCACGCCGTTTAAGGCTTTCCAGCATTGTTTTTTGTGCAAGCTCTGCACTATATCCCGCACGCCCGTTTGCATCAAGTTCACCCGTGCTGCCTCGGTTAAGTTCTCGGTAGATGGTGGCTAAATGTACGCCGAGCTTTTCAGCGATATATGTTAGTGCGGATCCTGCGTTGTAAAGGTCCTCTAACTGTTTCCTATCCTCATAGGTAAAATATCTGCAAGTAATAAGGTTGTCCTCCTTTCCTTTTTTCGGCCAAAAAAAATAATGTGCGAGAGGCAGCTGCCTCTCGCACAGGTGGTGCAATCGAGGTTTTTTGCCTTTCGCACATATTGTAAAACTTTTTTATTACATTTCTTCCAATAAAATAGTGTTGACACGGCGCCCTAACTATGTTATAATATAATGAATACGTTGGGCGGACGAAATCCGCTCGACATTGATAAAAATGATACAGAGGTGTCAAAATATGGAAACAACGAAAAATAACACAAGCGCTCCGCTTTTGTCGGGCGTGGACATTGTTAGTATTATCTTAAAAAAATGGAAGCTGATAGTTTGCCTTTCCCTGATCCTGGCAGTTGTCGCAAGTGCAGGCGTGTTCGTTCTGGTCAAAGTAGGCACAACGTATGGAAACTCGGTTGACTTTTACCTTTCAAGAAAGGATTCCAGAAAGGTCCTGCTTCCCATTCTCCAATCCGAGTCATTTGCTGAAAAGCTCCTGCTTGATGAATACGGCTTGCCCGAAGAGCTCGCAGGAACGAACAACGAGCAATATGAAGAGGCAAAGGCAGCTGTTATCGCCTTCAGAGAAGCAAGAGAAAGCCTCAAGGCAACTCGAAAAGAGTATGGAAGAATAAACCTCGCGCTTACTACTCCCAAAGACCCCGTTACCGGCGAAACGATAACCTCCTTTGAGCTTATCGAGCACGAGTACGGAAGACTTTGCAACATCTATGACGCCATCTACTCTATGCTCTCAACCTATAAGGGCGTTGATACGGATAGCATAGTAACAGAAGGACACATTCAAAAAATTGCAGAACTTGAGGAGCGCCTTGAGATAGCTCGCACAGAGAGAGATCTTTATAAAAAGCACGCATATGACCCCGCTCGCCTCGAAACCCTGGCTTGCTATGAAAACTATATGCTTGAAACGCGCAAGACAAACGACTTAAAGGATGAGGCCGACAAGCTCGTTGAAGAGGTTTTGATTGAATGGAGAAATAACGAAGAGGTACAAAAGCAGATCAGAAAGATCACAAAGGCTATGACCTTTGGTTACATAATCCCCGAACAGACCGAGGATGAGCTTCCCGATGACGTTGAATCAGGCAGCGCTAATCAGATCATAAACTTCTCTTTCCTCAAGGTTTCCGTTGCCGTTGAGGGTGATCAGGAATTTGCAGATTTTATTATCTCCCGCTTAAAGAGAACTCTTCCCTCTTTTGTTGAACTCACTATTGATGACTTGGCTTCTACCCTGGATACAGAGTGCAATCTCATAAGCACGTTCAGCTCCGCGCGTGAGCTGAATCCCGAAAGCACGTTGATAACGCTTGTGCTTACCTTTGGTTTGACTTTTGTTGCCGTTGCGGTTATAGTGGCTATCGCGGTTGCTTGTGCGGAATGGCTCAGAAGATCCGGCGTTATCAAACAAAAAGAGGAAAAGCAGAAACCCGCCGCTTGATGCGGAAAACATTTATATTTAAGATACGGTCGAACGGTTAATTCTCCGTTCGACCGTATCTTTTCATATTCTTAAATTATTAACATTTGTGACATTCAGGATTAATATTAGTTTGATAAACTAATTTTGTATAGACGTATTTTGTCGAACCCTGTAAAAGTTCGGCATCACATAAATCTGAAAGGAACACGACAACATATGGGAATTATGGAGATCATGGGTCTTGTTTGCGGATTAGCTCTATTCCTTTACGGAATGGACGTTATGGGCAACGGACTCAAAAAGAGTGCCGGACGAAAGCTCAAGACCATACTCGGAAACCTTACCTCAAGCAAGCTTAAGGCGTTTTTGCTCGGCCTTGGAGTAACCGCGATAATTCAATCGTCCTCCGCAACGACGGTAATGGTGGTTGGATTCGTTAACGCGGGCACTATGCTTCTATCTCAGGCAATAGGCGTAATTATGGGCGCAAACCTCGGCACTGCCGTGACCGCATGGCTTACCGCGCTTAACAGTCTCGGTGATAACGAGGCTCTCGCCGCAACCGCTTGGCTTGAATATCTGACACCGGATTTCTGGATGCCGATACTCGCGCTTGTCGGTATCGTATTCATAATGTTCGCAAAAAAAGAAAAGCAAAAGGATCTTGGCACGATACTGCTCGGCTTTGCAGTACTTATGGTAGGTATGTCGCTCATGTCCGACTCGGTCGGAGCGCTCAAAACGGATCCCGATTTTGCAAGGCTTCTTACTATATTTGATAATCCCATAGTCGGCGTTATCGTCGGTGCAGTTCTTACCGCAATAGTTCAGTCCTCCTCGGCATCTATCGGTATTTTGCAGGCGCTCTCTGCAACCGGACAGATCTCCTTTGGTATGGCTATCCCGATAGTTCTCGGACAGAATATCGGTACCTGCATCACGGCTATGCTCTCGGCTCTCGGTGCAAACAAGAACGGAAAGCGCACGGCTGTTGTCCACCTGTTCTTTAACATTATCGGAGTTGTTTTCTGGCTTTCAATGTACTACCTTGTAGGCTGGATACTCAGCACCGCCAACGTATTCGATTTCCCCGGATTCCAGAAGCTTATCATAGATCCCTTTGGAATCGCTATCGTACACACCGTGTTCAAAATACTCGCCATAGCGCTTATGTGGCCCTTTACCAAACTGCTCGAAAAGCTGGCTTACCTCATTATCCGCGGCGACGACAAGAAGGGTGACGAGTATACCTCCATGCTTGATGAAAGACTTCTTGACACGCCCTCTGTTGCTATCGACAGCGCGCGCAAAGTAGCCGTTCACATGAGCGACGTGGCTCTCGGCTCCATGAGAAAGGCAATTTCTCTATTTGATAATTACGATCCCAAGGTCGCAGACGAGATACGTGAGGAAGAGGGTCAGGTAGATATTTATGAGGACGAGCTTGGCTCTTATCTTGTAAAGATATCCTCCCGCGATCTCGATGAACATGACAGCGCCGAGGTCACAAAGCTCCTCCACCTCATCGGTGACTTTGAGCGCGTTTCCGACCACGCCGTAAATATAGTTGAATCGGTTGAGGAAAAACGCGACAAGGACGTTTCCTTCTCCGATGCGGCAACCGCAGAGCTCAAGGTTATGACCGATGCGCTCCTGGAGATACTTGACACCACTCAAAAGGCAGTCACTGCCAACGATATTGAGATGGCATTCACCGTTGAACCTCTTGAACAGGTTATCGACTACCTGCGCGACGAGATAAAGCTACGCCATACGATAAGATTGCAGAAAAATCTCTGCTCCATTGAGCTTGGCTTTATCCTTTCCGATATTCTTACTAACTACGAGAGAGTATCTGACCATTGCTCCAATATCGCAGGCTGTCTTGTTGAAATGTCCAAGAAAGAAACGCTTGATCTGCACCGCTATCTGCATGACCTCAAGGATAGCGACAGCTCCGATTTCGAAGCTATGTACGAGGGCTATATGGACAAATACGCCCTGCCCCAATCTGAAAAATAAAAAGAAAAAGCAGCGCGGCTCCGCTTGGAGCCGCGCTCATTTTTATTTTATAACTCTGCATTTTTTGATGCCGTAATATTCAAAGCATACGATCGCCGATTCCGTTATCCTCTCTCCACACATGATGATCGGCACGGCGGGGGGACAGGAAACACCGGGAGCGGCGAGAACTTTGCCGCAAGCCTGTTGGATGTCAACTTCAACTGATGCCGCAAGCATAGCTTCTCTTATCGAAGTCGCGCGCTCTGCCCTGCAGGGCATGGGCGGCCCTTCCAAAATGGGAGCTCTCCGCTCTATTGCCAAAAGAACGGCTTCAAGTCGCTCGATTTCACATTCCGAAATTTCGGGCGTTAGCATCATAACGCAAAAATCCTTGTCTGCAAATTCACAAACGATATTTTGTCTATACAACAATTCCGCCAGCTCTTGTCCCGTGTATCCGTAATTTTTGGGTGCTATCGTTAGTTTTAAGGGCTCGTTTCCAACGGTGCAAATGCCTCTATTGCAAAGTTTCTTCTTTGCTTCGTCCATTCGTCGTGATAGACGGGCAATACGATCTCTATAATCCCCCGCAAGATAGGAATTAGCTCTATCCATGGATTGCAATATCAAATAAGATGGGCTTGTTGAAGCAAAAAGTTCCATAGCCCGCTCCGCATTCTCAGTCAAACACGCGGGGGCATTTTTTGATATATGCAGGTATGCACCTCCCGTCAATACGGGGAGAGTTTTGTGTGCAGAATCACAGCACAAATCCGCACCAAGCGCAATAGGATGTAGATTTTGAGGTAAAAAGTTAAGATAGGCGCCGTGCGCGTTATCTACAAGCAAAAGTACGCCGTGCTTATGGCAAGCCTCCGCTACCGACGCAACACCGCACACACAGCCGAGATAATCCGGGCTTGTGACGTAAACGGCTATAGGCTTTTCACCGCGAGCGCTTATTTTTTGCTCTATATCAACCTCGGTCACCTTACAGGACAGTATATTTCCGTCGTTTTCGGGATATATCCATTCCACGTCAATATCAAGCAGGGCGCAAGCACTCAAAAAGGCTTTGTGCGCATTCCTTGCGGCTAATATCCAAGGTCTTGCTTCCGTTTCTGCCGCCGACAGTGCCAAGCGCAGCATTGCGCGAATACAAAGCGACGAGCCCTCGGTAGAATACAGCGTCTTTGCCGTGCCAAAAAGTTCTGAAGCATTTTTTTGGCTTTGAGCAATAATTCCTTCGGCGCGATAAAGCACGTCCGCCCCCTCTATCTCGGTGATATCAAACGGCTCCATGCCCAAAAAGCTCTTTCCCTTGTGCCCCGGCATGTGCAGGCGCAGAGCTTTACTGCTTGCGTATTCTTTTACAAAATCACAAATCGGTGTGTTCATACTCTGCCCCTTTCCGCTAAATTTTCAAGAGATATTATTCGTTCTCATCGTCCAGCGTTTTTGACACCTCAAGCATTATAGCACATTCCATTCTCTTGCGGAAAAGCTCACAGCCGTACTTATATACGCCGTTTACCGAGCCTGTGGCATGGAAAGCGTTTGCCGCACATCCGCCTGAGCAATAAAGCTTTGCCCAGCAGTCCGCACATTCGGGACGGGAATACACGTTGCAATCCGCAAATTCCTTTTGCGCCTCGGGATTGGTTACTCCCTCAAACACGTTTCCAAGCTTGAACTTTTCCTCTCCAACAAACTGATGGCAGGGGTAGAGGTCGCCCCAAGGAGTAACTGCCATGTATTCCGTTCCCGAGCCGCATCCCGAAATGCGCTTGTATACGCAGGGGCCGCCCTTCAGGTCTATCATATAGTGGTAGAACGTAAAGGGTCTGCCTTCTCTATGCCGCTCAAGCATAAGCTCGGCAAGCTTTTCATACTGATCAAGCACTATGGGGAGGTCCTCTCTTGTCAGCGCAGAGGGGTCGTCCTCGGCGCATACGACGGGCTCCATGCTCAACTCGTTAAAGCCCAGATCGAGCATAGTCTTTATATCCTCTAAAAAGTCGGGGTTTGCGTGCGTAAACGTGCCGCGCATATAGTAGTTCTTGCCATCACGCGCCTCAACAAGCCTTTGAAACTTGGGAACTATGCACTCCCAGCTTCCCTTTCCCGCATAGTCAACGCGAAACCTATCGTGGACCTCTTTTCTGCCGTCCAGGCTCAAGACAACGTTTGAGCATTCGCGATTTGCAAAGTCAATAACGTCGTCGTCTATAAGTATGCCGTTCGTTGTAAGCGTAAAGCGGAAGTTCTTTCCCGCGTCCTTCTCTATTGATCGCGCGTATGCAACCAACTGCTTTACAACATCAAAATTCATAAGCGGCTCACCGCCGAAAAAGTCGACCTCGAGATTTCTTCTGCCCTTGGAATTGGCAACAAGAAAATCAAGCGCCTGTTTGCCCACCTCAAAGCTCATAAGCGCTCGCTCTCCGTGATACTTGCCCTGACTTGCAAAGCAATAAGAGCAGTTAAGATTGCAAGAATGCGCTATATGCAGACAAAGCGCCTTTACAACGCCCGCACTCTTTTCCTTAAGCTTTCCCGCCATACTTTCAAAGCTATCGGGGGTGAACAGCTTTCCCTGCTCCTTCAATGCCTCAAGGTCTTCAAAGCAGCCCTCAAGCTCCTCTCGAGTAACCGTTTCGTCATTCTTATATTTTTCGAGAATGGCGACAATTATCTCCTCCTTGTCGCATTCCTCGTACATTTCAATTATGTCGTAGACCACGTCGTCTACTACGTGGACGGAGCCCGAATATATATCAAGAACTATATTGAGCCCGCCAAGCTTATAACAATGTGTCATTTGTTTTCTCCCGATTTTTGCTATCTGGTATCTTCATCAAAAATGCCGCCCACATTGGCGGCATCTTTAATCTCACTTGTGAGAATTTTCGCACTGCTGATTAGCAATTCCGCAAGAGGTCTTGCATGCAGACTGGCAAGAAGTCTGGCATTCTCCGCAGCCGCCATTCTTCGCGGTTTCGCAAAGGTTCTTTGTATCAAGTGTCTTAATACGCTTCATAATTGTATCCTCCGTTAAAGGTTTTTTAATTACACATCATTATATCACGTTTTTTCCGATAAGTCAATAATATCGCCAAATTTTTCTCCCCCTCCAATCAATAAATTTTATTCTTGCCTATCCGCACCGCCGTCAAAAGCAAAAAACGCCGCCCTCGTTGACAAAACGGCGCCACTGTGTTAAAATAAATTGTAATGATCATGTGTGAGGTGTTTATATGAAGACAAAGCTTTCTCGCCGTTTCTGGCTGGCTCTTGTACTGTTCTCGCTTATGGGACAGATAGCATGGGTGGTTGAGAATATGTATCTCAACGTATTTATCTATAAAATGTTCAATGCTTCGGCGGCGGATATATCCTTTATGGTTGCGGCATCTGCCGTTGCGGCAACGCTGACCACAGTTTTTATCGGGGCTCTATCCGACAAGCTAGGCAAGCGCCGCATATTCATTTCGGGCGGTTACGTGCTCTGGGGCATATCAATTCTTGGATTTGCGCTCTTGAAGCTTGACATCATCGGTCCTCTCTTTGCTTCTGTTGCCGGTGCGGCAAGCGTTTGTATCACGCTTACCATCATACTTGACTGTGTTATGACCTTTTTCGGCTCGTCTGCAAACGATGCCGCCTTCAACGCCTGGCTCACCGACTCCACCGATGCTTCCAACAGAGGTGCGGCAGAGGGTATCAACGCTATGATGCCTCTCGTTGCCATTCTTGCCGTATTCGGCGGATTTATGGCGTTTGACCTCAACAAGAGCGAGAGCTGGACGCTTATCTTTATCATAATCGGCATAGCAGTTATCGCGATAGGCATCTCAGGCTTCTTTATCATTGAGGAAAACAAGATCGCTCCCAGCGAAACAGGCTACCTGAGCAATATAATTTACGGGTTCCGCCCCTCAACGATGCGCGCAAACCCCTCCTTCTATTTCTACCTTATCGTATTTATCATTTTCAACATCGCAATTCAGATATTTATGCCCTATCTCATAATCTACTATGAGGTTTCTCTCGGCATGAGCGATTACGTGCTTGTAATGGCTCCCGCGATCATTCTCGCGTCCGTTGTAACTGCTCTTTGGGGTAGAGTTTACGACAAAAAAGGCTTCTCATTCGCTTCCGCATTTTCAATCTTGTGGCTTGTTGTGGGCTTTGTTATGCTGTTTATCTTCCGCACAAAACTACCCGTGTTCATTGGCTCGCTGCTTATGATGTCGGGCTATCTTGCGGGAATGGCAGTATTTGGCGCAAAGATACGCGACCTGACTCCGCGCGGAAAAGCAGGTATGCTTCAGGGCGTGCGAATCTTCTCGCAGGTACTCGTTCCCGGCATAGTCGGTCCTTTTATAGGTAAGCAGATACTTTCCGATGCCGAGGTCATTGTAAACAACGACGGCACCGAATCCTTTGTACCCAATGCCAACATTTTCTTAGGAGCTCTCGTTCCTGTTGTCATTCTTGCCGTCACTCTTGTCGTTCGTGAGTTTATCATCAAGCGCAAAACGGCAAAACTTACGGAGGTGCAAAATGACTAACAAAAAGCAGCCCACTCTTTGCGGCCTTACTACACCATTTGAAGACAAATCCAATGCAACAACCTCATGGGACAGCGAATATCCCCGTCCCCAGCTGCGCCGCAATTCCTATATCTCTCTATGCGGCGAATGGGATCTGTCTGTAAAGTCGACTGACGGCAAGCAAACGGCGCTTGGCAACATATGTGTTCCATACCCCCCCGAATCGCGTATTTCGGGCATACAGCGTCAGCTGCAAAGCGGCGAACGCTACGTCTATAAAAAAGAGGTTGTACTTGACCGTATACCTGTGTCACATCGCGTCATCATACATTTCGACGCCGTTGACCAGATCGCCGCGGTCACCGTTAACGACCGCGAATTCTCCGAACACGTTGGCGGTTATCTTCCCTTTGAGCTTGACGTTACCGACTGCGTGCGCGATGGTCAGAACACCATCATCGTTGAGGTGCGCGACGAGCTTGATCACTCTTTAGCCTGGGGAAAGCAGCGCCGCGATCGCGGGGGAATGTGGTACACCCCCATAAGCGGAATTTGGAAAGTCGTATGGCTCGAGATAGTTCCAAAAAACTATATTCAATATCTTCACATAACGCCCACTCTTGACAGCGTTACCGTTGAGATGCGCGGCGGCAAAAACAACAAGATCGCAACGCTTTTTGACGGCGATAAAGTGATAAAGCAGACCTTTTCGGGCTCTTCGGTCACGTTAAGACCCGAAAATCCTAAGCTCTGGACACCCGAAACGCCCCATCTTTACGAATTTGAGATAACGGACGGCATAGATACGGTGCGCTCCTATTTTGCTTTGCGCACACTTTCCATCGAAAAGCGCGGCGAAAGATCATATATCTGCCTCAACGGCAAGCCCTACTTTTGCCACGGCCTGCTTGACCAGGGATATTATCCCGACGGAATATATACTCCCGCCTCTCCCGACGCTCTTATATACGACATCAAGAAGATGAAGGAGCTTGGCTTTAACACCCTGCGCAAGCACATCAAAATTGAGCACGAGCTCTTCTATTACTATTGCGACAAGTACGGCATGCTGGTATTTCAGGATATGGTCAACAGCGGCAATTACAGCTTCCTTTTGGACACCGCGCTGCCCACTATCGGCTTAAAGCGCGGAATAACTCACCGCGCCACTAAATATCGCCGCAAGCATTTTGTTGAAAATTCAAAGGACACCATCGCTCTGCTCTACAACCACCCGTCCGTTGTATATTACACGATATTCAACGAGGGCTGGGGACAGTTTGACGCGGACGAGATGTACAAAACACTCAAGGCTTGCGACAAAACGCGCATCTTTGATGCTACTTCGGGCTGGTTTTTCGGCAAGGAGAGCGACGTTACGAGCGATCATATCTATTTCAAACCCTTAAAGCTCAAGGGCCGTGCCGATCGTCCCTCCGTGCTATCCGAATTCGGAGGATACTCGCTAAGAGTGGTCGGTCATGTATTCAATCTTGACAAAAACTACGGCTACTCCACGATGCAGTCAAAGGAAGAATTTGAAGATGCCTTCTGCCGCCTCTACCGCGAGCAAGTCATCCCTCATATTCGAAAGATCGGACTCTGCGCAACGATATATACGCAGGTCAGCGACGTTGAGGACGAGACTAACGGACTTTTGACTTACGATCGCCAGGTCTGCAAGGTTGACGAAGCAAAAATGCGCATTCTGGCACAAGAAATATTTGAAGAGTTTGAAAAAGCATCAAACAAGTAAACAGGCGCAAAAACCTCCGCCCCGAGCGCTCGGGGCGGATTTTTATACTCGCAGTATATATAATAAATTATTGGTTTACTTATATTGACAAACATTTTATTATATGCTAAAATGAACTTTGTATTTAGTATTTTGGAAATCTGATCATCAGGGGGTGATTTTTTGATATTTGGAAGACATATCAACAGATACTATTTGAAATATTCCCCCATGCTGCTTTTCGGCGCTTTAGCTCTTTTATTGGTCGACTATATGCAGCTGGTAATACCCGAGCTTTATCAGTTAGTCATTAACGGGATTTCAAACGGACAAGTAATAATCGACGGCGTGCCCGTTGCATACACTATAGACTTTGTGCTGACAAAGATATGCGCGCCCATGCTTTTTGTGGTTCTTTGTATGATATTCGGCCGCTTTTTGTGGCGAATCTGCTTCTTTGGAGCGGGTATTCGCGTTGAGGCAGACCTCCGCAGCCGCATGTTTGATCACTGTAAGGACCTCTCGCAGCAGTACTATCAAGTAAACAAGGTTGGAAACCTGATGTCCTTCTTTACCAACGACCTTGAAACGGTTCAGGAGTGCTTTGGCTGGGGAATTATGATGTTTTTTGACGCCGCCGTACTTGGCGTTATGGCCATTATCAAGATGGCAAGAATGAACATCTATCTCACCCTGCTCTGCCTTATCCCCATGTCGCTTTTGCTGGTAGCATCGCTGATCGTTGGCAAATATATGACTATCAAGTGGGACAAGCGCCAGGCGGCATTCTCATCGCTTTCCGATTTTGCGCAGGAAAACTTTGCGGGAATCGCCGTTATCAAGGCATTCGTTAAAGAGGCACACGAGCTTTGGGAATTCAAAAAGCTCAGCAAAACTAACGAGGACACCAACGTTAAATATACCAAGCTTTCTATGTTTTTGCACGTTTGCCTTACCCTCTTTATCGAGGCGGTCATCTGTGTTATCATAGGGTACGGCGGATATCTCGTTTATTCGGGCACCTTTAACGCGGGCAGACTCGTTGAATTCATAGGATATTTCAATGCAGTACTTTGGCCCATTATGGCAGTAAGCGAGCTTATCGGTATGCATGCGCAGGGCAAGGCCTCGCTTGACCGAATCAGCGAGCTTCTTGATGCTAAGGTAGACGTTGCAGACGCAAAGGACGTTGAAATCCCTGAGAGCATTGAGGGCAACATTGAATTCCGCGATCTTACCTTCAGCTATCCCGGAGAAAATCGCACCAACGTATTGTCAAACGTGTCCTTTAAGATAAATGCAGGCGAAAACGTTGGCATAATCGGACGCACGGGCTCGGGCAAGACTACTCTGGTCGACCTTATCCTGCGCACATACAACGTTCCCGACGGAACGCTCTTTATAGACGGCAAGGATATAAATACTATTTCCATAAAGTCGGTTCGCGCCGCGGCGGCTTACGTTCCGCAGGACAACTTCCTTTTCTCCGACACCATTGAAAATAATATTGCCTTCGCTTCCGACGACTCATCGCACGAAAGCATTGAGCATGCAGCTAAAATGGCGGACGTTCACGACAACATAGTGGACTTCCCCCTGCAATATCAAAGCGTTCTCGGAGAGCGCGGAGTTACGGTTTCGGGCGGTCAGAAGCAGCGCATATCCATTGCGCGCGCACTTATGAAAAACGCGCCCATTCTCATTCTTGATGATTCGGTATCCGCCGTTGACGTCAAGACCGAAAAGGCGATCCTTCAGAATCTGCGCGGCATGAGAGCGGGCAAGACCACCATTCTTATCGCACACCGCATAAGCACTATTGAAGGTATGGATAAGATAATCTTTATCGACAAGGGTCTGGTCGTTGACGTGGGCACACACCTCGAGCTTTACGCTCGCTGCCCCGATTATCGCAACATGGTCGATCTCCAGAAGCTTGACGATTCGGGTATTTCAGAGGAGGTGAACACAAATGTATGAGTTCTTTCCTCTTTTGATCGTTGGCGCTATTATCGGCGTCTTTGCCGCGATATTCCTTTTTGCCTATATTTTTATGAAGGATAAAAAGGAAGCGATAGGCTTTGACCGAAATATGAAGGATTCCGAGATAATCCGCCGCCTTATGAAATATGCAAAGCCCTACGCAAAGCATTTCGTGCTTGTTTTGGTTCTCATGATATTCTCCATAGCGCACGAGATAATCTCTCCCCTCATCATTGGCGACCTTATCAACACCGTTGGCGGAGAAGGTGGCTTTGAGCTTTCTTATCTTTACACAACTATAGCAATATACGGCGCCATTCTCATTGTGTCGCTCATCTGCTCTTATATTCAGGCTCTCATTCTCCAGCGAGTTGGTCAGCGCATAGTTTCAACTATTCGTGAGGATCTGTTTGACCACATTCAGAACCTCTCGCACAATCAGCTGCACAAGATCCCCGTTGGAACGCTGGTAACGCGCGTTACAAACGATACCAACGCTATTTCCATAACGTTTACCAACATTATGGTAAACCTTGTAAAGAACTGCTTTATCATCATAGGCGTACTTGGCGCTATGCTGGCGCTCAACTATATGCTGACCCTGATGATACTCTGCTTTGTTCCCTTTGTAGTTCTCTTCACCTTTGTTTTCCGCAAGTTCTCGCGCCGCGCACACCGCAAGGTCAAGGACGGAACAACGGATATTAACATCTTCCTCTCCGAAAACCTTTCGGGAATGAAGATAATCCAGATATTCAACCGCGAGGAAAGAAAGAAAGCTGAGTTTGAAGAAAAGAACCAGCGCTTGCGCAAGGCAAAAATGGGGCAGATATTCGTATTCGGTATATTCAGACCTATGGTCTATATGCTGTATATCTCGTCCGTCCTATGCCTTTTCTATCTCGGCTCGCGCGGATACATCTACCAGACTGAATTTTTGGGTCAGGTGATAGATGCGGGTGTTATCGTTTCCTTTTATACCTTTATATCCAAGTTTTTCAATCCTATACAGAACCTTGCGGAGCAGTTTAACCGCCTGCAAGCAACCTTTGCCTCGGCAGAAAAGATATACAAGATATTTGATATCACACCCGAGGTTGTGGACGAGCCCGACGCCATTGAGCTTGATCACATTGAAGGCAATATTGAGTTCAAAAACGTTTGGTTTTACTACGTTGAGAACGAATGGGTATTAAAGGACGTTTCCTTTAAGGTCAACGCGGGCGATACCGTTGCCTTTGTAGGTTCAACAGGCTCGGGCAAGACCACCATTCTCTCACTTATCTGCCGCAACTACGACATACAAAAGGGTCAGATCCTTATTGACGGCGTGGACATCAAGAAGATAAAGATCTCCTCCCTGCGCCGACATTTCGGTCAGATGCTTCAGGACGTATTTCTCTTCTCGGGAACGGTCAAGTCCAATATAACGCTTGGCCTTGATAACGTAAGCGACGGGGAGATAATGGATGCCTGCCGCTACGTTAACGCAGACAAGTTTATAGAAAAGCTGCCTGAGGGTCTTGAAGAGCCCGTTCGCGAGAGGGGTAACAACTTCTCTGCCGGTCAGCGTCAGCTTATCAGCTTTGCGAGAACGATAATCCACAATCCCTCCGTTATGATACTCGATGAGGCAACGGCCAATATCGATACGGAAACCGAGGTACTTATTCAAGATTCTCTTGAGCGCATGATGAATATTGGCACGATGCTTATGGTTGCACACAGACTTTCCACCATTCAGCATGCCGATAATATCATAGTTCTCTCGCACGGCGAGATAATTGAGCAGGGCTCACATCAGGAGCTGCTCAAAAACAAGGGTAATTATTACAGGCTCTTTACCCTACAATACAACAAAGAGCTTTTAGGTAAAAAACAATAAAAAAAAGCAAAGCAGCCCCCTATTTTGCGGGCTGCTTTGTTCGGGAAAACTCAAGGATCTATATGCAAACAATTTCAATAAACCACAAAAAACTGCCCCTAGGACTATGGGACGGCGCATTCTGGCGCACCGTGCTTGCGCTGGCAATACCCATTGCGCTGCAAAACATACTAACTGCATCATTCTCTCTTGTTGATACGCTTATGGTAGGTCAGCTTGGTACGGTGGCTCTCTCGTCCGTTGGAATGGCGGGTCAATGGAGCTGGCTCTTGAATATGATGCTGTTCGGAATATGCTCGGGCGCTTCGGTCTTCGTTTCGCAATATTGGGGCAACAAAAATACGAGCGGCATTCAGCGCGTTATCGGAATAAC
>JAFQLG010000040.1 GCA_017414605.1 Clostridia bacterium | reverse complement strand
CCACTCGCTGTCGCCATACTTAACGTCTTCTGCAAACCACCCCTCAAAGGTATATCCCGTTCTTGTGGGTGTGGGGAGATTTGGAATGCTGCCATACTCAACTACAACGGTGGTCTGGGTCTGGTCAAGAGATCCGCCGTTTGCATCAAGCGTTGCCGTAAATTCATGCGCCTTCCACTGTGCAACGTATTTTTTATCTCCATAGCTTCCATGGGGCACAGTTACGTCTATTGTTACCTTGGAAAGGCCTGTTCCACTCCAGCCTATGAAGTCATAGCCCTCGCGAGAAGGTATGGGGAGCTTGATGTCTTGCGAATCCATTCTATATGAATAAGGAACTGATTCGGAAGTAAACGCTCCGCCGTCCAATCCATACGTAATTGAATAATCCTTAAGTGTCCATTGAGCCTTAAGCTTGAGCTCAAAGGGCTGGCCATCCGTATAGCTATAGTCCTCAACCAGCCATTTTATAAACGAATATCCGTTTCTGCCTGCAACCTCAAGGCCATTAAACTGATCAAGATTGCTATAGGTAACCTCAACCACATTGCTGCCGTTGCCAGCAGAAAGATTGGTTATCCTTGGGCGCTTTGCGGCGCTCAGAAAGTTTATGCCGCTATCATATCCGCCCGAGGTATAGTCGCCCTTTGGGAATCCGCCGTTTTCCACGTCAAACTGCACCTTTACAGATACACCTGCGGTAAGGATAGTTCTTATTCCCTGATCAAGATAATGTGCTCTTCCATCCTCTAAATATTGGATACCGTTTATTACAGCCACATATTTCTGACTTCCGCGGAAATTCTCAAGCGAGGCGAATATCTCGTTTGCTTCGCTGTATTCTCCGTCATCAAACAGCTCTATCGCGCTATCGTACTTATTCTGCTTTTCAATATTGGGCAGAACAACGTAAACCGTTACTATGGCACTTATTACAAGGAAGATACACAAAGCCGTAATAAGTCTTACGGTCTTCTTTCTCTTTTGCGCCTTTTGTCTTGCTGCCTGCTTTTTCGCTATGGACATGCAATCCTGGCGGCGCTTTTCATCTACCAAGGTAAGATACTTTGTATATTCGGGCAATCCCTTTATCGAAACGTTGGAGATAACTATCTCCTTTTCGTTTTTTGATTTGGTCTTTACAAGACAGATTCCCCAGAATGCCTGAGCATTGTTGGGGTCAAAGGTAAGAATGAGCTTGTAGATGCGGTTTGCGTCCTCAAAGAAGCCGCGCTCCAGCATTTTCCCCGCCATAAGTATCATTATATCCTTAAGCTCGGACAGCTCGCCATCGTAATACTTGAGCAGCTGCATAGCAAACTGACAATGGTCACTGGTGGATATAAAGTTGACCCAGGAGGAAAGCGTATTCAAAACTACCTTTTGGGGATCTGCGGAATATTTGAGCATATCCTCAAAGCATTCTCTCAGCTTTGCAAACTTTGCATCCTGACGTATGGACTCAAACCTTAGCGCAAGTGCTCTCGCGTTTCCGTTATCAACGTCCAATACCGCGTTAAGACACTCAAGCTTTTCCTCAGGTCTTGCATTCTCGGCGTATCGGAGATTATAATCAATGTATCTGTCAACCTCGTTTGAGTCCATTGTGGACAGCGCAAGTTTGAACAGCTTGACGTCATGCATCTGGATAGCGCGCTCAAAAATGAGGTCTATCTTTTCTCCTCTGTTCTCATAGTTGTAGGGCAAAACCGTTTTTACAACTCTATGATAGGTAGCAGAATCAACTTCCGAATGGCAATCGTACAGAAGATTGAGCAGATGTGCGGCAAAGCCCTTGGTTGCACAGTTGAGTATCTTTTCTATCTGGAAAAAGTCGGCATCGGTAAAGCGAGGCAACCTTTTAATAAGCTCGGCATCGCTGACAACGTTATACTTGACCGCAAGCGTTAGCCATATTGCCTCCGCATATGTGGGATGATCGAACAAAATGTGCTCAAGCAGGTCTGCCGCATCGCGCCATTCTTTTCCCTTGATGTATGATTTGACAAGGTCAAGCTTCTGCTTTTCACTTATGTTGGTTTCAGCAGATGCTCCCTCACCTATTTCGCGCGTAGCTATGGTTTCGTTAGCTATCTTGCTTGCCCTCTTGGATATCTGTCCGCCCTTTATCTCAACGCGCTCGATGTGCATAGCCTGTTCGGACTCTTCTACAACGCGCTTTATGTGGCGCAAAAGGTCAGGCAAAAAGGTCATTTCTGCAGCATTCAGGCACTGCCTTGTCTTAAGAGCAACGGGAAGCTCACCGGGATCCATATTTTTATAAACAACGACCAAGCTGTTTTTATGCTTTTCCCCGTTTTCTATCCTGAAGCGGAATCTGTTCCACTCGTTTTTGATCCAAACCGAGTTAAAATACTCTGCCTTCTCGCCAAACACTATCATTACCTTTGCAGTCTTGATAGCGTTGTAGATATAGGGCTCGTATTGCTCGGATATCTTGTTTCTGAGGCTGATTCGGCTGAAGAATACCTTGAATCCCTCTGCAACGAGAGCATTATAAAGGTCCTGAGCGTCCACGCTGTCCTCCGTGCGCTCAAGTCCATGCTCGCGGTCCGAATCCTTAAAGCTGATAAATACGTCGTAAGGCGGCTCTTTTCTCGCCTTTTCCAACCATTCAAGTCTGATCTTTTCTATCTGCTCGGATTGCTTTTTATAGCTCTTTCCGATTTCTGCAGGCGCGAGATCGATAGCCTTTTTAACGTCTGAATTGTTAATAAAGGAATCCTCACTGATGCTGTTGCAGGTTGGTACCTTTTTGTTTTCGTTAAGGTCGCTGACGTAAATGATTCCAGCTCCCGCAAGCGCTCTGCCCCAATAGGCCTCGTGATTTTTGGGCTCTTTGAAAATTATTGTTTCAAACAGCTCGGAAGCGCGCTCAAAATCGCAGTCACGCAGAGCAGACCAGGCATTTGCCCGGTCAATAACGTGAACGTCGTTATCGGCGTCTATCACCCATTTGTTTCCGCAGGATTGGCAAACGTAATAATTGCCTCTGCGTTCAATAATACCTCCGCAGGATTTGCATGTCTCGATTTGCATTTTTAGCTCCTTTTTCTTGGTCGGTCGTTGTATATTTTGTTTATTATAGATATACTCGATTTTATTATAGCATTTTGGTAATTTTTTGTCAAGTATTATGGTAAAATAGATGAATTTGTCCTTATTCCCCAAACCTTGAGCTCGATAAATGGGTATAATACACAGTTTTTGACCTGCAATTTAGGTGAATTTTGAGAATTGATTTATTGGTCAGAATGTTGTACAATATATTTGTGGAATGTTGGGCTTTTGGCAGTTGCCAATGGTTCGGATACTAAATTTAGCTCGAGGTGATGACGTGAGTAACATAACCGAATTCACAAAAAAACACGATTATTTAGTGTGTGTAGACAGTGACGGCTGTGCTATGGACACCATGGACATAAAGCACTACAGATGCTTCGGTCCTTGTATGGTTGACGAATGGGGACTTAACGAGTGGCGCGACGCCATTCTTGAGCGCTGGAACGAGGTCAATCTCTATACCATGACGCGCGGTATCAATCGTTTCAAGGGATTGGCTCTGGCGCTTGCCGAGATCAACGAAAAATACCGTCCTATAGAGGACGTTGAGGACATAGTTTTATGGGCAGAAAGCTCGCCCGAGCTTTCAAACGGCGCGCTTCAAAAGGCTATTGACAAAAAGCCCGAGAGCCGCTCGCTTCCAAAAGCGCTTGCCTGGAGCATTGCAGTAAACAAGGCAATTACCGAGCTGCCCGAATGCGAGGTCAAGCCCTTCCCGCTTGCACGCGAGGCACTTGAATTCGCGCACGCCAGAGCAGACGTTGCCATAGTTTCCAGCGCAAATCTCGGCGCGGTCATGGAGGAATGGGAAAAGCACGGTCTTTTGCCTCATACCGACATAGTTATGGCGCAAAATTCGGGCAGCAAGGCGGCTTGCATCGCGGCGCTTTTCAAAAAGGGTTACGATCCCGAAAACGTTCTTATGTGCGGTGACGCACCCGGTGACCTGGATGCCGCGCGCAAAAACGGAGTCTTCTTCTTCCCAATTCTCGTACGTCACGAGCGCGAAAGCTGGCAGGAGTTTATGGATACCGCCTTTGATAAGCTGCTTTCGGGTGGCTACGGCGGCGAATACCACGAAGCCAAAAAGCAGGCATTCGTTGATAATTTAAGCAAATAAAAAAATACAAATAAACGAACGGAGAAAAATTATGACAGATCTCAGAGCAAAGCCCTATTGCCTTTCTGATGAGGACATCAATTGGGTAAATGAAACCATCGCATCCATGACCGACGAGGAAAAGGTCGGCCAGCTTTTCTTCCAACTCACCGCAAGCCAGGACGAGCAATACCTCAAGGAGCTCATGGAAAAATACCACCTCGGCGGTTGCCGCTATAACGGTATGCCCGGCGCAAAGGTGCTTGAGCAAAACAAGATACTCCAAAAATACGCGAAAATACCCGTATTTATCGCTTGTAACCCCGAAAAGGGTGGCGACGGAGTTTGTCCCGATGGAACAGCTGTTGGCGCAGGCATCAAGGTTGGCGCTACGGGCAAGGCTGAATATGCTTACGCTATGGGTGAGGTTTCCGGCGCGCAGATCGCGGCTACCGGCTGTAATATGGCATTTGCTCCCGTAGTTGACATTCTCTACAACCACGAGTGTGAGGAGGTGCTATCCCGCTCCTTCGGTAACGACCCTCACAGAGTTGCTACCATGGGTAAGGCTTACATGGACGGTATCCACAACACTCCCGGAGTTGCTTCCACAGCAAAGCACTTCCCCGGTAACGGACAGGATTACCGCGATGCTCACATTTCCAATAACGTAAACAGCTTTAACCACGACAAGTGGATGGAAACATACGGTCACGTTTACAAAACGCTTATCGACGGTGGCCTTGACGCCATTATGGGCGGCCATATACTTATGCCCGAATTTATGAAGGACGTAAAGCCCGGAATAACCTACGAGGAAATGCTCCCTGCAACGCTCTGCAAGGAGATCATGACCGACCTTCTCCGCGGCGAGCTTGGATTTAACGGCATGGTAGTCACCGACGCATCTCACATGGTCGGTATGACAAACAGAATGACCAGAGCCGAGATGCTTCCCCTCTCCATCAACGCGGGTTGCGATATGTTCCTCTTCTTCAACGATCCCGACGAGGACTACAACACAATGCTTGAGGCTTACAAGAACGGCACTATTTCCGAGGAGCGCATGGTTGAGGCTCTGACCAGAATTCTCGGTCTTAAGGCTCACATGGGTCTTAACAAGAAAGCAAAGGAAGAGCTTTGCCCCACGCTTGAACAAATGCAGGCTGTTCTCTACAACCCCGAGTACAGAACTCATTCTCCCAAGATCAGCCGCGATGCAATTACTCTTGTAAAGAGCCTTGACGCAGGTGTTCTTCCCCTCTCTCCCGAAAAGACAAAGAGAATTATGATAGTTCCCATCAAAGGTCCCGACAATCCTCTTATGGCTCTTGCCGCAATGGCTATGGGTGGCGGTATGCAGAGAAAGACACCCGCGCAGAAGCTGCAGGAAAGACTTATAGAGAAAGGCTTTGACGCATTTATCTACGAGAGCCCCATCGACAAGATAAAGGCAATGATGGCAAGAGGCGAAAAGCCCAGCCTCAACCTCTATTTTGCAGGTAAGCACTCTATCGCGGACTTCCGCGCAGAGCAGGATCTCGTTATCTCTCTCTTTGACGTTATGAACGGTCATCCCACCTTTGGTCTGTCCAAGGGCGGCGGTGAAATCCCGTGGTACGTGCATGAGCTCCCCGTAGTCGGTATCAGCGTAAACAAGCCTACCATGCTTGCCGACTGTCCTATGCTCCGCACTTACATCAACACCTACGATTCCAACGACGATACCATGGATGCTTTGGTTGACGCTCTCGTTACGGGCGACTTCCGCGGCAGCGACCCCATTGACTCCTCCTTCTGCGGAATGTGGGATACAAAGATCTGATAGATCAAAAACAAAAAAAGGACACTGCGAGGTGTCCTTTTTGCTTTATTTTCTCGCCCTGCTTGACGAAAGCTTTGATTTGTTATATAATTAAACAGTAGGCGCAAGAGAGCGCGAATGAGAGCGTTTGGGGGTGAATTCAGTGTTTGAGGCTATCAAAGCCGCGGCTATATTTGACAGAAAATTAGGACGTCCCGATATAAACAAGGCCTACGCTATGGTGGGTCCCGAGGACTCGTGGTACAACACCATAAAAACGGTTCACGAATCGCTTGCCGCAGTTACCAAGCTTCCCCACGAAACGCTTGAAATAAAAAGTCACGACGGACTTTTGCTCCGCGGCATATATTATCCCGCCGCTACCCCAAGCAGCGTCACCGTTATTTGCACGCACGGCTACACCAGCCACGCAGAGCGCGAATGGGCTTTCCCCGCGCTTTTCTATCTTTCCTTAGGCTACAACGTTCTCATTCCCTACCAGCGCGCGCATGGACTCAGCGAGGGCAAGCGCATCACCTTTGGCGCACTTGAGCATCGCGATATGATGCTTTGGGTTGATAAGATCAACGAAATGTACCCCTGCGGCAGTATCATATTGCATGGACTCAGCATGGGCGGCGGCATAGTTCTTTATATGTCCGACAAGGATATGCAAAACGTCAAATGCCTTATCTCCGACGCGCCATCCGTAAGCATCAAGGACTTCTTTTACAACGTTTCAAAATGGTGCTGTAAAAGAAATGCCGACAAGGTTGCAGAGTTGGCTATGCGGCGTTTCAAAAAGCTCAACGGAGTAGACGCGCGCGATTTTGATGCGCTGAAAACGGTCAGAGGCTGCAGATATCCTCTTTTACTCTCGGCGGGTGAGCTTGAAGGGTGCGAGGATACGTTTGATAAAATAAAGCAAAACAATCCCTCAAAGACCGATATCATAATTCTGCCCGGATGTAATCACGGAAACGGAATGTATAAGCAAACCGGGCTTTATCAGGGCAAAATCAAGGAATTTATTGAAAAAAACCTTTAATTTTGGCAAAAAGGAGCATTTTATGTCCAATACACGCACAAACAGATATGCCGAGCAGCTTTCAAAGCTTATCGCGCACGAAACGGTTTCACATAGAGGTCAGACCGATCTATCAAAATTCTATTCCTTTCACGAGCTTTTAAGAAAGGAATTCCCCTCTCTTTTTGCGGCTTGCGAATTTGAGGAGTTCAACGGCAGTATACTTCTCACCTGGCGCGGACACGACAGCACGTCGGAGCCCATTCTTTTCATGAATCACCACGACGTTGTCGAGGCAACGGGCGATTGGACCTATCCCGCTTTTTCTGGCACGATAGCCGACGGCAAGATCTGGGGACGCGGCACTCTCGACACGAAAGGCGGTATTTGGGCAATGCTTTGCGCCGCAAACGAGCTTTGTGATGATGGCTTTGTTCCCGCGCGCGACGTCTATTTTATGTCCACCTGCTGCGAGGAAACCACGGGCGCGGGCGCCGATACCATTTCAAATGCGTTGCTTGAGCGCGGACTTCGCTTTTCTATGGTGCTTGCCGAGGGCGGCATGATACTTGAAGAGCCTATGGCAGGCGCTAAAGGCCGCTTTGCCATGGTTGGCGTGGGCGAAAAGGGATATACGGACCTCAAATTCACCGCGCGCTCCAAGGGCGGTCACGCATCAACGCCGCCAAAGAATTCTCCGCTCGTCCGTCTTGGCAAATTCATGGCGGCGGCAGAAAAAAGCAACGTTTTCAAGGCTTGGATGTCGCCAACGGTCAAGGCAACGCTCAAAACGCTGTCCGGCTCAATGAGCGGACCGCTTAAATTGGTTTTAGGACATCCTACACTGTTCGCCCCTCTGCTCTGCCGCGTTATGCCCTCTATTTCGGGTGCGGCGGGCGCTATGCTCAAAACCACACTTGCCTTTACCATGGCACAGGGCTCGGGCGCTGCAAACGTGCTTCCCGAGGAGGCTTACGTTATCGGAAATATGCGCTATTCGCACCATCAGGGCGGACGTGGCAGCATTGAGGCGATAACCAAGCTTGCCGCAAAGTTCGATATTGAGACCGAGGTCATAAAGGGCGGCTTTGATTCTCCGCTTTCAAGTCACGAAAGCTCGGCTTTCGCGCTAGTTGCCGAGGCGGTAGACGTAACGTTTGAGGGCAAGGTCAAAACCTCGCCTTACGTTATGAATGCGGCAAGCGACTCGCGCTTTATGAGCCGCGTTTGCGACAACTGCTTGCGCTTTGCTCCTTTTTCCATAAGTCAAAGCCAGCTTGCAAGCGTACATGCTATTGACGAAAACCTTGACGTAGACACCCTTGCCCCTGCGGTAGATTTTTATAAATACGTAATTGAAAATTGCGAGAAAATATGAGAAAAAGGTCTTAACCTCGGTTAAGACCTTTTTAACCCGATCCGTCCAGCAGAGATACGACGTTCAATATCTGATTTGCGCCGAGTACTGTGTCCGAAAACATTAT
>JAFQLG010000039.1 GCA_017414605.1 Clostridia bacterium | reverse complement strand
GCCCTTGATGTTGCCGCCGGCAAGATAGCGGAGGATATCGCCTTCCTCGGCGGGAAGCGTTTTTTCGTACGTTTCTGCCTTGAACTGGCGTCCGTAGACCTGGTGGTTCGTCCACGTCCCTATTGACAGAGGAGCGCATTCCGTGGCTTATTACGCGCCGAACTCAAGCTTTGGCTCGGCTGATGCCTTTCGTCGCTTTGTTGATATAATGCACAAGGCGGGAATAGGCGTTATAGTTACCTGGAATTTCGCTTCCGAAAAAGACATATATTCGGAATATGAGGCGAGTCTTGGCGCGGTGACCTATTGGGTGCGCGATTACCATGTGGACGGAGTTCTGATAGAGGCTTGCAATAGGGAAAGAGCAGAGCTTGCGGCAGCGCTTGCGAGATCTGTGATCTTGACGCGCAGTGATGCTGCCGTGTTCGTAAGAGGAGCGATAGACACCATATCCGAGTGCCGTGAGTGCATACTGTGGCAGACCGACAGCGAAGACAGAATTTTGAGTTATTTCAGGGGTGGCTTTGACCACAGATGCGCGCGCGGACTGTGCAATGTATCAGGTGGGCAGGCATTGATCGCTGGCTCGCAATATCCTTATGCGGACGAGCTTATGGGCGATGGATGGCGCATTTTTGCGGCTTTGCGGGCATTGGAAACCTGCAGAATGACACTTGGCGGTAAAAAGACTACCTATATGGGCAGAGAAATAGCTGCATCGGGGGACGGAAAAACGGTTGATTGGCGACTTTTGGGCGAAGAAAGATGTGCCTGCCTTCAGCTTTGTCATTCCGACCTTGGCGAGCTTTATCTTTCGCACAAGGCTCTTTGGAAGGTAAATGGACATACTAACGCAGACGAGTCCTTTGCCGATTGCGGCGTTGTCAGCTTTGAGCGCGTGTGTGAGGAGGAGCGGTTGGTAGTTGTAGTCAATACCTCTGTAAATGTGTATGCTCGGCATAACGTAACCGTTTCGAGAGATGGCGCGTATGATGAGATATTCAACTCCGATTCCACAAGGTACGGTGGCAGCGGAGTTACAAACTGCGGTACCATTGTGGCAAAGGCAGGGGATGACGGAGTAACAAGGCTCTGTATAACGGTTCCGCCGCTTGCCGCCGCGATATTCAAGTTTAGAGTGCAATAAACACTATATACAAATTTTGAGGAGAAGGTTTTATGTTCAAGAAAAAAGAATGCGTAGCCATGTTGCTTGCGGGCGGACAGGGCTCAAGACTTTACGCTTTAACCACAAAGACAGCAAAACCCGCAGTACCCTTTGGAGGAAAGTATCGCATAATTGACTTTACTCTTTCTAACTGCATCAACTCAGGAATAGACACCGTGGGCGTGCTTACCCAGTATCAGCCCCTTGTGCTCAATGAGTACATAGGAAACGGTCAGCCTTGGGACCTTGACCGCATCAGCGGCGGAGTCAGTGTACTTCCCCCTTATCAGGGGAAAAATGGCGCGGACTGGTATAAGGGAACGGCTAATGCAATATATCAGAATCTTCAGTTTATCAACAGATATGACCCCGATTACGTGCTTATTCTTTCGGGCGACCACATCTATAAAATGGACTATGACAAGATGCTCCGTCATCACAAGGAAAAGGGAGCTGACTGTACTATAGCCGTTATAGACGTTCCGATCGAGGAGGCAAGCCGCTTTGGAATCATGAGCACATACGAGGACGGCACTATCTATAAATTCTCCGAGAAGCCCAAGAATCCCGATTCTACAAAGGCTTCAATGGGAATTTACATTTTCAACAGGGATAAGCTCCAGAAGTATCTTTGCGAGGACGAGGAGGACGAAAGTTCCTCCAACGACTTTGGAAAGAACATTATACCCAAAATGCTCGCCGCAGGCGAAAAGATGGTTGCATACGCGTTCCAGGGATATTGGAAGGATGTTGGAACGATCTCGTCGCTCTGGGAAGCGAATATGGACCTTATCGGCAAGGATCCCGTGCTTGATCTCGGCGATCCTGATTGGAGAATATTCTCCAAGAACCGCTCGGGCGGACCTCAGTTCGTTGCGGACGGCGCAAGGATAGAGAATTGCTACGTAACGGACGGTTGCGAGATATACGGAACGGTAATCAACAGCGTTCTGGGCTCGGGCGTCAAGATCGGACACGGAGCATTCGTTAAGGATAGCGTGCTTATGGGAGATACCGAGATCGCAGCAGGCGCAACGGTAAATTACTCCATAATCGATACTGACGTTGTGATAGGTGCAGGCGCCAAGGTTGGCGAGGCAAAGGAAAAAGCAAAGGGAATTACGGTGCTTGGTGAGGGCGTTCGCGTAAAGAGCGGCGACACGGTTGAAGACGGCGCCATAATTTCGGAAATGTAAGGAGGATACGGATATGACTGCAGTAGGACTTATATTTTCCAATATTCACGATAACAATATTCCCGAGCTGACAAGACAGAGAACGATCGGAAGCGTACCTTACGGCGGAAGATACCGCCTTATCGACTTTGCGCTTTCCAGCATGGTAAACTCAGGCATTTCAAAGATAGGCGTTGTTACACATAATAACTATCAGTCACTTCTGGACCACCTTGGAAACGGAAAGGACTGGGACCTGGCAAGACGCGAGGGCGGAATAAAGATACTGCCCCCCTATATTTCGTCCTTTGACAATGCGGCTGCAAATAAGTACTATTCCTCTCGCCTTGAGGCGCTTATGGGAACGGTAAACTTTTTCAGAAGATGCAAAGAGGATTACGTTGTAATGTCCGATTGTGATGTTATTTGTAACATAGACCTCGGCGACGTTATAGAGCAGCACGTAAAGACCGGGGCGGATATAACGTTCGTAACAAAGGTGACGACCCCCAAAAAGAACGAAAGCGTTGTGGTTGCCAATGCGGACGAGAACGGAAATCTTACCGACTTTTATGATGCCAAGAACGTGGAGAGCGAACAGCGCATATACATAAATATCATGGTAGTAAAGCGCACGTATCTCCTTGATACCCTTGACATAGCTATCGGCAGAGGATATTCCAGCTTTAAGCACGATATTATTCAGAAGAATATCGGCAAAGAAAACTACAAGGTTTATGACTACAAGGGCTGCTATGCCCATATAGGCTCGATGGAGGGCTATTTTGATTGCTCGATGAGATTGCTTGACAAGAACGTAAGAGAGCAGCTCTTCGGCGTTAAGAATTTCCCCGTACTTACCAAGATAAGAAACTCCGCACCAACGCGCTACTGTAGCGGTGCAGAGGTCAAGAACTCCGTTGTTGCGGAGGGCTGCGTTATCGAGGGTAAGGTGGAGAATTCCATAATATTCAGAGGCGTTCACGTAGGAAAGGGAGCAGAGGTCAAGAATTGCGTGCTGTTCCAGGATACCTACGTTTGTCCCGGCGCGCAGCTCAATTGCGTTATCGCCGACAAGAACGTTATGATAAAGGATAAGAGAGTTCTTTCGGGCTGTGAGGATATGCCGTTCTACATCGGCAAAAGCAGATCCGTTTGATATAAATAACAGAGTCTTGTCCTTTGAAAACAAATTGAAAGGAAGACACATATGAAAAAAATATTATTCGTGGGCGCAGAGGTCATGCCCTTTGCGGCAACGGGAGGACTTGGCGACGTAATGGGCTCGCTTCCCGCGGCTATCAAGGCAAAGGAAAAGACGGGAGCCGACGTCAGAGTCATTATGCCGCTTTACGGAGCGATTAACGACACTTGGCGCGCGCAGATGAAGACCGAGGCGGAGATAACCATATCTTTTGCCTGGAGAATGCAGTATTGCGGCATCAAGAGTCTTGTAAAGGACGGCGTGACTTACTACTTTATTGACAACGAGTATTATTTCAAGAGAGATAAGCTGTACGGCTTTTTTGACGACGGAGAAAGATATGCCTTTTTCTGCAAGGCCGTGCTCGACAGTATGGCACACATAGGATTCTATCCCGACGTTCTGCATGCAAACGATTGGCAGTCCGCTATGACTGTGGTGTACCTTAATACAAAGTACAGGCAGTTTGAGGGATATTCAAAAACCAAGACGGTGTTTACTATCCACAATATTGAATATCAAGGAAAGTACGATCCGATAATCCTCGGCGACGTATTCGGCCTTGGTGTTGAGCATCTGTCGCTTATGAGATATGATAACTGCTTAAATCTTATGAAAGCGGCTATCTGCTGCGCGGACAGAGTATCAACCGTCAGCCCCAGTTATGCAGAGGAGATAAAGACTTACGAGTATTCGCACGGACTTGACCACATTCTGCATATGAACAGCCACAAGCTTTGCGGAATACTTAACGGTATTGATTACGATTATTATAATCCCGCAAAGGATAAGGTGCTTGCAAAGAATTACGATCGCAGAAGCACTATAAGCGGAAAAACGCAAAATAAGCTTGCACTTCAGCGCGAGTGCGGATTGCCCGAGAGAGCGGACGTTCCCATGATGGCGATAATTTCCCGCCTTGCATCTCACAAGGGACTTGACCTTGTAACCGAGGTTATGTATGGAATCATAGGCGGACGCGACGTTCAGCTTGTCGTTCTCGGAACGGGCGAGCCTCGCTATGAGCATTTCTTTATGGAGCTTGAGCACGCGTTTCCAGATAAAGTAAAGATATTCCTCACCTATGACCGCGACCTCTCCAAGAGAATATACGCGGCTTGTGATGTATTCGTTATGCCCTCAAAGAGCGAGCCCTGCGGACTTTCGCAGATGATCGCCTCGCGTTACGGTGCAATTCCCGTTGTAAGAGAAACGGGTGGCTTGCGCGATTCCATCAAGGGATATTGGGTAGATAACGGAGAGGTAAAGGGAAATGGATTTACCTTTGCAAACTACTATGCAGGTGAGCTGTATGATCGCCTTTGCGCAGCTCTTGACATATATTATGACAAGCCGCAATACAAAAAACTCATTTCCAAGATAACGGGAACGGACTTCTCCTGGTCAGTATCTGCAGGAAAGTATATGGATATGTATAATTCCATCTGACAAAGGCAAAAATTAACAACGAAACCAAAAGACGTCTTCAAGGGAAAAATTTCCCTTGGAGGCGCACTAAATATTTTTTTTGCGGGAGAATGATTTGCTAATGTCGAATTTTCCCGAATTTCAGCACTAACAGAAAGGTAACTTTAGCAAAATGAACTGTAAAAACTTAACCCCCTCGGAGATCAGGCAGAATATAGAGACCAAGCTCTCCAGATACTTTGGCTGCACTGCGGCAGAGGCGTCCAACGACCAGATGTATAAGGCTGTGTCTATGACGATTCGCGATATGCTTACGGAGCAGCGCGGTGAATTCAAGAAAAAGGTAAACCGTGAGGGAGCAAAGCGCGTGTACTATATGTGCATGGAATTCCTTCTCGGTCGCTCATTAAAGACCAACGTATGCAACCTCGGTCTTGACGGCGCCTATAAGGCGGCTTTGTCGGAGCTGGGCTTTAATCTTGAAACACTCTATGAGTGCGAGCCCGATGCAGGACTTGGAAACGGCGGTCTTGGCCGTCTTGCAGCCTGCTTTATGGATTCGCTCTCCTCACTTGATTATCCCGCAACGGGATTCTCGATCTGCTATGAGTATGGTCTTTTCAAGCAGATGATAATTGACGGCATGCAGGTTGAACTGCCTGACGTATGGCTGCCCGGCGGCGAGGTATGGCTTGTTCCGAGAACAGACCGCACATTTACCATTCGCTTTGGTGGACACATAAGAGAGCAGTGGGAAAACAACCACATGACTATCATTTACGAAAACGCCGAGGAGATTGAGGCAGTTCCTTACGATATGATGATATCGGGCGCAGACAGCGAGGCAGTAAGCCAGCTCCGTTTGTGGAAGGCTAAGAACGTACAGAACTTCAATATGGGTCTGTTCAGCCAGGGACAGTATGCAAAGGCTATTGAGGAAAGCACCAATGCCGAGGCTATATCCAAGGTACTTTATCCCGCGGATAATCATACCGAGGGTAAGCTTCTTCGCCTTTCCCAGCAGTATTTCCTGGTTTCCGCATCTGTGCAGAGCATCATTCGCGACCATATGGCTGTTTACGGTACGCTTGACAATCTCGAGGATAAGGTTGCGATCCACATAAACGATACTCACCCTGCGCTCTGTATCCCCGAGCTTATGAGAATACTTGTGGACGATTATTTCTATTCCTGGGAGACCGCGTGGGATAAGGTTGTAAAGATCTGCTCTTACACCAACCATACCGTTATGCCTGAGGCGCTTGAAACGTGGAATGAGGATCTCTTCAAGCTCAAGCTTCCCAGAATCTATGCAATAGTTAAGGAGATCAACGAGCGTTTCTGCCGCGAGGCATGGAACGTTTTCCCCGGAAACTGGCAGAGAATAAGCAAGATGAGCGTTGTCGGTTACGGCAACGTAAGAATGGCAAACCTTTCGGTTATCGGCTCGCACTCTATAAACGGAGTTTCCAAGCTGCACTCCGATATTCTTACGGATACCGTATTTAAGGACTTCTACAAGATGTATCCTTACAGATTTGACAACGTTACTAACGGTATTGCACACCGCCGTTGGCTGTGCTATTCCAACCCCGAGCTTGCAAAACTGCTCGACGAGTGCATAGGTACGGGTTATAGACATAATCCCGAAGAGCTTGCCGAGTTTGCAAAGTTTGCGGACGATACAGCAGTGCTTGAAAGAGTTCGAGCAATAAAGCACGAGAATAAGATAGCGTTTGCAAATCACCTTTATAATAAGACGGGCAAGAAGATAGACACGCACTCTATCTACGACGTTCAGATCAAGCGTCTGCACGAGTATAAGCGCCAGCTTCTCAACGCGCTCAATATTATTGGACTCTACCTTGACTTAAAGGAGAATCCCGATCTTGATATAAGACCTCAGACCTTTATCTTCGGAGCAAAGGCGGCTCCCGGATATCAGATGGCAAAGAGAATTATTCAGCTGCTTTGCAAGATCTCGCAGGATATCGACCAGAACCCCAAGATCAAGGAAAAGCTCAACGTTGTATTCCTTGAGAACTATGACGTAAGTACAGCTGAGATACTAATTCCTTCCGCCGACATAAGTGAGCAGATCTCGCTTGCAGGTAAAGAGGCGAGCGGTACAGGCTGCATGAAGCTTATGATAAACGGTGCTATCACCATCGGCACTCTGGACGGAGCTAACGTTGAGATGCTTGATGCGGTTGGCAAGGACAATATGTACATCTTCGGCCTCAAGGCTGACGAGGTTGAGCGTATGTGGCTTGCGGGTTACCGCTCTGCAGAGTTCTATACTCACAACGAAAGACTTAAGAGAATAGTTAACTTCCTCTCCATAGGCTTCGCGGGCGAGTCCTTTGCAGACGTTGCAACTTATCTGCTCACGGGACACGGCGTTGCAGACCCCTATATGTGTCTTGCGGACTTTGAGTCCTACAGACTTACGCACGAGGAAATGATAGCGGCATATGACAACAGAGAGAAGTGGACAAGAATGTCGCTTCTTAACACGGCGGCTTCAGGCTTCTTTGCGGCAGACCGTTCCATCAAGGAATATGCCGACAGATTCTGGAATCTCAAGCCCGTACACTGATAGGAAGATGGCAGGGGGCGATACTGTCGCCCCCTGAAAAATAAAAATGTTAGCAAAACTTTACTCCCGAATAGACGATAACTCAAAAATCACAATAAAGAAATTTGTGGGTGCCGAGGATGTTTCATCTCTCGGCGCTTTGCCGTGCGGAGCGGTTGTAACCTTTGAGGTCACCGTACCAACAAGACTCGGCGTGGACGGAATTGTCATGCGCATAAGGCGCGATGGGCGCGAGGACAGAGATATTGCGTTTTTGCCGATAGGAAAGGGAAATGCAATGGATGTTTATTCATATTCTCTTGATACTGCCTGGTTGTGCCAGGGCGCCGATTCGGGACTTTTTTATTATGAATTTTTGTTTTTGCGCGGTCTGAATACCCTGTTTACCGATACGCAGAATAATCTTGACTTTTCTGTGTCCGAGAAAGAGGGACAAAGATTCAGGCTTTTGGTATATAGCAGGGATTTTGAAACTCCAAGCGCATTTGGCCGCGGCGTTATGTACCAGATTTTCGTGGATAGATTTTATCGCGGCGAGGGGGAAGAGGCAAAGAACGTTCCCATGCGCGCGGATGCCGAGATGAATTTTGACTGGGATAACGGAATTCCGCAATTTGCCGCTAAAAACGGAGAGCCGCTTAAAAATAATATGTTCTTCGGCGGAACGCTTTGGGGCGTTGCGGAAAAGCTGGATTATCTTGCTTCCTTAGGTGTAACGTTTATTTATCTTTGCCCTGTATTTGAGGCTTATTCAAACCACAAATACGATACGGGAGATTATTCCAGAATAGACGATATGTTCGGCGGCGAGCAGGCGTTTGATGATCTCGTTTCCAAAGCGCGCGAGCGCGGCATAGGCATTATCCTGGACGGAGTTTTCAATCACACGGGCGACGATAGCGTTTATTTTAACCGATATCGCCGATATGGCGAAGGCGGTGCGTATAACGACGGTAATTCGCCCTATAAGGATTGGTATAGGTTCCGCTCATACCCTTACGATTACGAATCCTGGTGGCAAATTGAGATATTACCAAAGCTCAATCACCAAAACGAAAGCTGCCGCCGCTATTTTACGGGCGAGGACGGCATAATACAGAAATACATCAAACGCGGAATTGCGGGCTGGCGACTTGACGTTGCGGATGAACTTTCGGACGAGTTTCTTGATGAGTTGCGAGTTGCCGCTAAGAGCGCTTCGGGCGGCGAAGCGGTAATTATAGGCGAGGTATGGGAAAATGCCGCCGACAAGGTGGCTTACGGCAAGAGAAGAAGATATTTTCAGGGCAGGCAGCTTGATAGCGTAATGAACTATCCGCTCAAAAACGCCATTGTGGATTTCTGTCTTTACGGAGATGCCGATTGCCTTTATAATACGTTGACCGAAATATATGCCTCATACCCTAAATTTGTGTCAGACAAGCTGATGAATCTTCTCGGAACACATGACACCGAGAGAATTTTAACTGTGTTGGGGCGTGATATGGGTGACGGAGATGCGCCAAATGCAGTACTTGCAACCAAAAGGCTGTCAGCAGAGCAGAGGGTGCGCGGCGCGTCTATGCTTAAGCTTGCGGCTGTGATTCAGTTCTGCGCTTACGGAATTCCTTGCATCTATTACGGTGACGAGGTGGGAGTTGAAGGCTACGGAGATCCGTTTTGCCGCATGCCTTTCCCGTGGCGAGAAATGGAGAGCGAGTTCCGAGCCGATATTCTAAGGTTTTATAAAAAGCTTGGTCAAATAAGGCATACAGAGAGCGCGCTTGATGAAGGAAGCTTCTGGGTGCTTGACAGAAATGAGAATGCATTGGCGTTTGTAAGGGAAAATGGAGATGACCGACTTATAGTCGCCGTTTCCCGACAAAAAGATTATCAGCTTGAGCTGCCCGCAAGAGCCACATACCGTGACCTTTTGAGCGGACAGGAATATCGCGGCAACGCCACAGTAAAGGCGGACGGAGCTGTGATATTGAAAGAAATGAGAGAAAACTTATGAAATATGCAAATTCACTCAAATATATAAACGCATTCCCAAAAGCGTCAAGCCTTGCGGACATCTCGCAAAAGCGCCTGCTGGGGCTTTGCTCGTTGCTTGGCAGAATAAACGTGGGAGCTCGGCATATCGTCGTACCCGAGGGTGCGGCGGGACATGCTACGGCTGTAATGCTGGAGTCGGTGATAAAGAACTCGGGCTATCGCGTAGGAAGAATAACCCGAGCTGCCGATTTTGATGCGAGAAGCACTCTTTTTCTTGATGGAGAAATAGCGGATATCGAGGATTTCAATAAGTGTGTCGCAGAGGTAAAAAGCATTGTATCTGCAAATGCGGGCGAACAGTATTTCAAAGAAGAGATAGTATTGGCTTTATCCCTGCTTTTGTGTAAGTTGTATGGCTGTGAGTTTATTATTCTTGAGGGAATGAGCGGTCTTGATTCAGTGCTTGCCCCCTATGATCTTGTCGTTGTGCCAACCGTGTATTCGGGAGAGGCAGATGCGGGAACGCGTGCCGCATGCGATGCTATAAAGCGCGGAGTGCGTGAGGTAGTGATCGGAAATCAGAAGAGTGGGGTGTATTCTCCCGTATCCGACGCGTGTATGACGGCAGGGGTGCGACTTAACGTAACGGCAAAGCCCACGTTTGCGGTTAAGGAAATAACCGCGCGCCGAGTGCAGTTTTGCTATGCGGACCGTGATGGATTTGTCCTGAAGAGCCCCTCTTACATATTGCGCGATTGCGCCATGGCGGTTATCGAGAGCGCGCTTGCTCTGCGCCGCGACGGTGTGAAAATGCCCTGGAGCAATATCTCTGCGGGACTTGAGAGCGCGCAGGGTACCTGTTGTTTTGATATGCTGTCGGTTTCTCCCGCAATAATCGTGGATTCGGCAAAGTCAAAGGAAGAGATAGCAACCGTTGTCGAAACCTTTGAAAGCACGGTGGAGTGCGCGGACGAAGTAACCGTGTGCATCGCGGCTCGGGATGCATCAAGTCTTGAAGAGCAGCTTTCGGCATTCGGGGATAGAAAAATAAAAACGCTGATAGTCTATGGCGATACTCAGGAGAGCTTTGAAAGCAGAGCCGACATCGTCTTGTGCAATAGCTTATCCGGCGCGGCAAAGCAGGTATATGCCGCATACAAAAACAGAGATACCGTCTTTTGCTTGGGCTCGGTTGCCTTTGCAAGAGAGATAAAGACAGAGTTTATAAAGCTTATGGGCTTATAAAAACAGGCTCTTTCCAAAGCTTCTTTTAAGAAGTGTGGAGAGAGCCTCTTTTTTTGCATAAATCGCCCCTTGGCGTTAATAATATATTATGACGATAAATGAGCGAAAGGTCGTAAAATAATAATGTTGAAACCCCAGATAATAAAATGCAGCGGCAGAGAAATCCTTGATTCAAGAGGAAATCCAACGGTTGAGGCAACCGTGGTGCTATCGGATGGCACGGTTGGCGTGGCAAGCGTACCGTCGGGCGCGTCCACGGGTGTGTACGAGGCTGTTGAAAAAAGAGATAGCGAAAAGGCTAGATACGGTGGTCGCGGCGTGCTTTCGGCGGTTGATATGATATGCAGACACATATCGCCCGAAATAGTTGGCATGTATGCAACCGAGCAATCGGCGCTTGACAAGGCACTTTGCGAGCTGGACGGAACGGACAACAAATCCCGCCTCGGCGCAAACGCGATCCTGGCGGTGTCATTAGCTAACGCGAGAGCTTGCGCCGCCTCTTATCAGACACCGCTTTACCGCTGGCTTGGCGGCGTGCGCGCGGTGAGATTGCCTATTCCAATGATGAACATTCTAAACGGCGGAGCACATGCCTCAAATAACGTTGAAATACAGGAATTTATGATCGTGCCAACGGGAGCGCAGTCTTTTGCGGACGCTTTGCGCATAGGCAGCGAGATATATCACACGCTGGGATCAATACTCAAAAGGCAGGGAAAGAGCACGGGCGTTGGTGACGAGGGCGGCTTTGCCCCCGACCTTGAGAGTGATGAAAGCGCTATTGAATATATAATAGAAGCAATAGAGAAGAGCGGCTACGACACAAGAACGGTCAAGGTGGCGCTGGACGTGGCGTCAAGCGAATGGTACGATATCGAGAGCGCAACCTACAATTTGTCAAAGCGCGGAATAAGATTTGATACCAGTGAGCTTATCGGATATGTTGGCGAGCTTTGCCGCAAGTATCCCATAATTTCGGTTGAGGATGGACTTGACCAGCGCGATTTTGACGGTTGGGCGCAGTTGACGCGCGAGCTTGGCGACCGAGTGATGCTGGTGGGCGACGACCTTTTTGTCACCAATCCCAAGCGCTTGAGGGCGGGAATAGATATGGGGGCAGCAAATGCCGTTTTGGTAAAGCCAAACCAGATAGGAACACTGAGCGAGGTCATAGAGGTTTGCGATATGGCGGCGTATTCGGGATATTCTCATATTCTTTCGCATAGGTCGGGAGAAACTGAGGACACGACCATTGCCGATATCGCGGTTGCCGTTGGAGCGCCATTTATCAAGTCAGGCGCGCCCTGCCGCACAGACCGAGTGGCTAAATATAACCGTCTTTTGCGCATTGAGGCGTCCTTGGGGCACAGCGCAAGGTACGGGCTTGATAATGGACAGATAAATCCAAGCACCAAGACCTATTGCGGCGAGCAATGCTGATAAAAAATCGGATAATCCCTTATGGTTAAAGGGATTATCCGATTTTGTGCTTATACCTCTATGCATGCTCCTATTGAGAGCAGGAAAAGATATGTTTTGTCGGGGCGTTTACCGAAAACACCCTCAACGGCATTTGCGTATTGCTTTAATTGTTCGCCGTGCTTCTCCCTCATGTTTTTTACAAGAAGATCGCGGTCATATCGCTCTGCGGCACTTATTCTGTCGGTTTTGTAGTCGCAGAGGATAAGCTTTTCATCGGCTGATTC
The DNA here is from genome assembly GCA_017414605.1 of Clostridia bacterium. The sequence goes on along the minus strand of JAFQLG010000039.1, from coordinate 6,080 downwards.
AACCACTAAGTCAATAGAGCCTTGAATAAAGATCATTTTGTCATGCGCGAGCTTTTTGATCCTTTCATTCAGGGTGAATTCCGATGCGGAACGGAACATGCGAAAATGAAATTCGCGATGCACCTTGCGTGCCTTTTGTATTTCGGCATAAAGTGAGCTTTTGAAAAAGGCTTCAAGTCTTGGAATGTCGAGAATAGAAGCGGTGCGACTGTCTATGAAATGCAATTCTTCAAGTCGTGCTATCTCGGCTTCAACACCGATTTTGTCAACGCTCTTGTAATCACAGAACTGCAAAAAGCGGTGCATAGCCGTTCCTTTCTCGGTGGCGGTGGGATTCTCGTCGGCGGTAAGCAGGGAATCAAAGTCCGCGCGACCATTGCGCATAAGCTCTATTCTTGCGCGTATAGCGCGCTCGTCGTCACTGCTTTGTTCTCCTCGGTCCTCGTCGCTGTCAGAGAAAAGCTTACCCAGCGGAACGGGAATAAACGTGCTGGTATCAAGCATATTGGGACGCGCCTTGGAGGCAGCCACTTTAGAGGGTATCAATGAAAGCAGCCTTTCCTCGTCGCTGCGGTCTTGCGGCGCATTGTAAATATGGGCAAGCTCTTCCTCGTCCTTATCTGTATTTTTGTTGATCTCAGCCGTAGACAAGCGCGGAAACGGATCGGTGAGATGATTTTCTGCCTTTGTATATAGGTTTATCTCATAGCAATCCTTGGTATCCTCTTTGTTTGCCAACGTTAACATTATCCATTTTATGAAAGAGGAGCTTTTTTTGATCTCAAAGGAATAGTCCGCGCAGCCCTCAAGCTCTTTAAGATATTCCTCAAAGTCATGTGATATTGTTGCGCTTATATAAAGTCTTTCGCGCGCTCTGGTCAGAGCAACGTAGAATATTCGCGCTTCTTCCTCTATGCCTCGGGTTTTTATATGGTTGCAAACTATGTGCCATATAGGAGTTTCCTCGTATCTGACCTTTATTCGATCAAGCGCGGACGTTTCGCTGTTTGTGGCCGGAGGAAGCTTCATAGTAACGCCAAAATCCTTGTTGAAGGCTATCGGGTACCGATTGGAAAGATTGAATTGCTTGCCAAATCCAAACAGGAAGCAAACGTTGAACTCCAATCCCTTGGATTGATGTATCGTCATTACTTTAATGGCATCGGTTTCCGATTTGTTAGGCTCGCCGCCAACGCCGCCGCTTTCCATTAGATCCTTGAAGTAGACAAGGAAGCTATGCAGGCTGTTCCAGTTGCTCTTAACGTATTTGCAAACACAGTCGTAAAGGAAGGTGTATGCCGTGCTGACGGTAAGGGCAGAGAATTCCTCGGAAAAGGAGAGGCTTTTGATCATCTTATCTGCGGATAGCCTTGCCGAGGCATCTCTCATTTTCTCAATGAGAGATATGAAGACGCGGCAACGCTCCGCTAATGGATCCTCATTTTCCTCCGCGTAGGATATTACCGCATCGTAAAGAGAGAGCGACTCGTCTGCGGCACGGCGTATTCTGATTACGTCTTCAAATGAGAATCTACTTGAATAGCTGTCGGTTTTTGCCGTCATGAGATGGCAAAGCGGCATATCGTAGCGCGGATTATCAAGCGACTCCAGAAGAGCTACTAAAAGCTTCATCTCTGCGGTTTCAAAAAGTTCAGTCTTGGACGACAGTGCGCACTTGATGTTGAGCTTTGATAGAGCAGATATAATAGGTTTTGCATGAGCGCTGCCGCGCACAAGGATAGCTATATCGCCAGCACGGATCGCGGTTCCGTCCGCTTTTTTATGGTTACGGATAAGATCGGCTATCTGATTGGCAACGACTATTGCCTCATCTGCCAGCGGAGCCGCCTTTTTTGCCGCTTTGTCATCTCCCATATTCAGTTTTATATCCATTGCGTCTTCCGAGTCCGCGAATTTGACCTGTTTGGGAGTATGTATTATATTTATTACCGTTTTTGGACTTTGATAATCATCGCGAGGCTTTCCCTTGGCAAAGCGCAAATCATCATCGCCCGTGTATCCTATGCTCTCGGCAAACGTTGAAAATATACCCGAGCATACAAGATTTGTGAAGTTTATAACACCCTCATCGCAGCGAAAGTTTTCTGACATAAATATTGTGTTGCCGCCGTCTTTTGAGGGCGAAGCTGTGTTTTCACGGTCATACGCGTCAAAGCGCCGTCTGTATTCGGCAAATATGGAGGGCTCTGCCTCGCGGAATCCGTAAATACTTTGCTTTATATCGCCAACCATGAAGCGACGGTCGTTACCGATTATTGAGAATATCTTATCCTGTATCTCGTTAACGTCCTGATATTCGTCGATATAAACGGCATCAAAGCTGTTTGCAAGCTGGTGCGCATATTCCGTAGGCTCACCGTTTTCATCCAGCAAAAGCTTCAGCATAAAAATCGGCATATCCGAGAATTCACATACGGCACGCGACAGTTTTTCACGCTTGTAACGCCCGTCAAATCTCTTGATAATACTATATAAAAGCTCCGTTATCTCGGAATATAGCCTAAGCGCTTTGGCCATTTCTTCGCCCGACAGCTGAAGATACCTTTTATTTGCCTCATTCAGAGCATCTGAAACGGTTTTTCTCGCCTTTTTTGCGGACTCGATTATCTCGCTCGTAACACCTCGAACGGTCAATCTGCCAAAATTCAATCTCGCAAACGCGTCGCGAGCGCCCTCATAGTCGGTGTTTTCAAGAGCTTGTGCAAGAGAGATGCAGGCGGTCTTGTTTTCATCAAACGTTATGAGCATGTTTGCGGGAGCCAGACCTTCTTCTATAAGACGGTCGCACCAAAGCGAAAACGTGTTGGCGCCGTATCTTGCCAGCTCCAAAATGCGACTGTGGATCGCTTTTCCTTCGAGAGTATTGAAGAAATCGCCGTTGGCATTCTCACAAAGGCGATCGGCGTGCTTTTTGAGCTGTTCGATACCCTCGGGTGAGGTGAGCAGTCGTGAATAAATATCACATAGCGTGGGCAAAAGATTTGCCGAGCTTCTGTTCTCGGTTATGATGCCAATAAGCTCCGTATATCTTGTGGAATATCCAACGCTTGATAGCGAGCCGTCTACGTATGCGTCGCATTCGTCAAAGAATTCGTCCAAAACCTCGCGCATGAGCCGTTCTTTTAATGGAGCGAGCTCGGGCTCGTCCGCCATACGAAGCCCGGCAGGCAAGCCGAGCTTTTCAAAATTCTGGCGCACGGGACCCATGAAAAACGAGTCTATGGTGCTGATGTTTGCGCTGCCGAGGTTTACAAGCTGCTCCTGAAGTCTATCGTTATCGGGATTTTCAATGATAGCATCGCCGAGAGCCTTTGCGATCTTGGCTTTAAGCTCTCCGGCCGCAGCCTTTGTAAAGGTAACGATAAGCAGTCTTGAAAGGTCCTGACCGTCATCGAGTATGGATCGAATTATTCTTTGAGTAAGTGTAAACGTCTTTCCCGAGCCCGCGGCGGCACTTACAAGGAGAGTGCGGTCACGTACGTCGATAGCGTTTTGTTGATTTTGAGTAAATCCCATACCGTGACCTCCTTTAATCCTTATTTGCCACAGGGCAGGAAGATTTTACCGGGCAGAATCTGCAAGCCGACTGTGAAGGGCATCTCCATGCCTCTCCGGAGTACATGTCCTCCGCGGTATACTTAACGGTCGATATAAGGTCTTCCTTCATGTATCTGATATCGTCCTCGCTCACAGCCGCGCGGCTTCTCGAGGAGAGAGAGCCGTCCTTGTTGTAGGAAATTCCCGCAAGTATACTTGAGTTGCGGGAGCGGCTTGAGGCATTTATGACCTCGTCGTCCTTGAGAATGAATCCGCGGCGCACGGGGTCGATCTTGCCGTTCTTTTCTTCGGCAGAAAGAAACAGTGCGGCGGCAGGTACGATCTCCTGATCGGTGTTCGCACCGAAAATGCTCTTGTTTTGCTCAAGCGCTGCGGTAAAGAGGTAGGCAGGGAGCTGAACGTCCTCGCCGCTTGTTATATCGTCCGCATCAAACGTGTGCGTTCCCGTTTTGTAGTCAATGACTCGTATATATTTTCGTTCGCCGTCGTCGTAGCAATCAACGCGGTCAATAACTCCGCCAAGACTGACTGTGGGCTGTCCCTCTACTTTGTCAAGCTTGATCTTCATGGGCTTGAGAGCATCGCTTCTGTGATCCGAAATGTGTTTTTCAAGTCCAACGACCTTAAACGAGGAATCGGCAAACTCCGATATTACGCTTTTAGCCATTATAAGCGCAAGATCGCGCAATCTTGAGATGTTGTGCAGCGTAAATGGGGGGAGAGGGCAGTTTATTTTCTTGACGTATTTCTCAATAATACCGTTGACGTGCGAAATGAGAGTTTCATCATCTATTTTTTCAAGACTTCCGTCTTTATGCAAAAGCATCTTGACCAGATTTTCAAGCACGAAGTGTATTATCGTGCCGGCATTGTCGTAGCTGATCTCGGAGATCTTCTTTTCGCGCAGACAAAGAACGTATTCGCACCAATATTTATACGGGCACTCAACGAATGACGTTATTCGAGATTTTGAAAGATGCAGATTATCTCCGAAAATACTGCGCACGTAAGCGGGGTCTATGATGGCACCTTCCGCGTAATCAAGCTCGTCCAAAAGGGAGCAGCTATCTATTTCGCCCTCTTCAAGATCATTATCATTGCTTCTTATTGATTCGGCAAGGGTCCGAACTCTCGATAGGTCAAAGCTCTTTGGCTTAAGATACGGAAGCACAAAATGAAGTCTGGTCCAGGCGGTTGAGGGCGACATAGCACGTCCTGCAACGGTTGAGCGGCAGGTGGAAACTATGAGCTTATCCTGAGGCTTGGTCATAGCCCTATAAGCATAGAAAAGCTCGTCGGAAATGATCTTGCTTTCCCGGGAGGAGAGAGATATGCCGTAGCTCTCCATTTTTTCCTTGTCCGCTTCGGTAAGGATACCGCTATCTGAATAGGAGGCAGGGAACTCACCCTCGCAAAGGCCAAGCACGATGGCAACCTTGACGTTTTCAACGCGGAGCGTTGCCGCAGAGCCTACGGTGACGCAATCGTTGATGGCGGGAACGGAGCCTATATCAGTGTTTTTGAGCATTATTTCAACGGCACTTGTGATCTCGTCCGGATAAAGAGCCTCGTCCTTCATGACCTTGCAAATATCGGTCAGTGCTGAAACGATAAAGTCGTAAATACGAATAAGCTCTCCCGCTTCCTTAACGTTACCTGCCGACAAAGCATATTCGGCAAGAGAGGACAAGCTTTCTTCCAGTCCTATTTCGTTAAGATAGCTGTAGATAGCGCGGCAGCTTTCAACGGTATCGTTATTTGCGGCGAAAAGCTTGGCCTGCAAGGATAACAGCGGAGGAATGAGCTTTTCGCGTACCTCATTTGCCGCGCGAAGAATTTCATTTCCTCGGTTGCTTTCATCTGTGGTATAGCCATCGGCGTTCATGCTCCAAACCTGATCAAAGGAAGATCTTCCGTTGATGTTCCAGGTATAGCAATAATCCTCAAAGAGATCTGCATCCTTGCGGTCTATTCCGCAAAGTCCTGTTTTGAGAAGATTGATAACGTCGACCTGATTGAATTTGTGAGTAACGCAGCGGAGAGCGGAAAGAACAAGACGTGCGGGTGCCGTTGCCGAAAGGTCGGTCCTCTCCGAGAAAAAGTAGGGAATGGAGGATAGGTCAAGTACTGCTTCCAGCATTCCTCGTCTTGACTCGGGATCGCGAGTAATTATGGCGATATCCGAATATTTATATCCGTCCTGAACGGCTTTTATTATCTTAAGTGCGGCAAGCCAGGCCTCCTCGTACTCGTTTTCACATTCGTATGACTCGATAGCTCCTCGCTTTTCCGCCTTTGGCTTAGTGATGGAGCTCTGCTTGGTTCCGAATTTCCAAAGATAACGCTCTATTGTGTCAATTTCGCCGAGATCATCGGAATTTTGCTCAAGTGTTAATGTGTCAAAGCTAACGTTACGGCGTTTGAGAAAGCTCTTGAGCTTTGATATTGTGTCCGTAAGGGTTCTTGTGTGCGGTGTACCGGAGCGAGGCTTGTACGTAAAG
>JAFQLG010000038.1 GCA_017414605.1 Clostridia bacterium | reverse complement strand
GCTTGCAGGCGCCCTGCTGGGGAGCGCACCAGCCCACACCGTGGGTGTATGCGGAAATGTCGGAAATCTGCTTTGCCTGAACCCATTTGCCCTCTTCGGGAAGGGGAGCAGGACCGTGATCGCAGCCCTTTTTAACTACGCACATGTGCTGAACCTCAAGGCTCTGTGCGTAAGGGAATTCACTTACGTTACTCATTGTTTTATATCTCCTTATAATGAATTTTTATCAGTCAGCAATTATCTCGCCGTAAACCTCGCCGAAAGCAGCTGCGGCATTGCACTCATCGGTGTCGATGTGCATAGCAAGTGCGTAAGCGTCGTTAACGCGGCATACAACGTCATCAAAAATGGTGGTTCTGTCGCTGTCGATCTTGACCTTAACGATCTGCTTGTCGGAAATGCCCATTTCCTTGGCGGAAGCGGTATCGAAGTGAATGTGTCTCTTTGCGATAATGCAACCCTCGCTGATGTCGAACTCGCCTGCGGGGCCGACCATCTTAACGCCGGGAGTGCCTGCAACGTCACCGCTTTCGCGAACGGGAACGTTCTTAAGACCGAGGATACGAGCGTCCGTATAGGAAAGCTCAACCTGGTTTGCTTTTCTCGTAGGGCCGAGAACGGATAGCATAAGCTCACCCTTGGGGCCAACTACCTTGATCTTGTCATTAGCTGCAGCGAACTGATCGGGCTGGGAGAGCATCTTTTTGGGCTCAAGCTTTGCGTCAGCACCGTAAAGAGCCGCAACCGCCTCATCGGTAAGATGAATGTGTCTTGCGCTTGTTTCAACAAGTACCTTGTTTGCCATTTTTCATACCTCACTTTTATTTGAAATATTATAAAAATCGTGTTTTGGGGACAACACCCCATTCCAATCTATTTTATCACATTTTTCGCGCTTTGTAAAGATAATTTTTATATAAATACGCGAGATTATGGCAACTTTTTATTGGCAATACTAATAAACGTACAAATTTATGGGAGAGTTGCGATATGAACGAGCATGACGAGAAAAACGGTGAACAGCGCGAGCGCGAGGACGATATAAAGGATTTTGGCGCTGTCGGCGGAGAGAGCCGGGGCGCAAATATACATTGCTTATCGATAATCGGGCAGATAGAGGGTCACTATGCTTTGGGCGAGGGCCAAAAGGCTACCAAATATGAGCATATCATACCTCTGCTCGTGTCCATAGAGCAGGACGATGATATAGACGGATTGCTCGTTTTGCTCAACACGATGGGCGGCGACGTTGAGGCGGGACTTGCTATCGCGGAGGTCATCGCGTCCATGACAAAGCCCACCGTTTCGGTGGTGTTGGGTGGCGGACATTCCATCGGCGTGCCGCTAGCGGTGGCGAGTAAGCGGTCGTTCATTGTGCCGAGTGCTACCATGATGATACACCCCGTCAGGCTCAACGGACTTGTAGTGGGCGTGCCGCAGTCGTTCACCTATTTTCAAGAGATGCAAAAACGCATAGTCAATTTTATTTGTGCGCACAGCCGCGCCACCGAGCAAAAAATCTTGGAGCTGATGATGCGCCCCGACATGATGGCGACTGACGTCGGCTCAATAATCGAGGGCAGGGAAGCCGTGGAGTACGGTCTTATCGACGAGGTCGGCGGGCTTGATAAAGCTCTTGAGGCGCTGCGGGAAATGATAGATAAGTGAAGAGGAAAAGCGTAGGGCGGCGGCTTGCTGCCGCCGTTTCGTTTGTTTTGTAATTTCTTTGCGGAGCCTCTCCGCACCGCGATACGTTTAAATTTTTCGTTGTTTCGGTTGACACCGCGGCAAAAAGAGAGTATAATTTGGGTAGTGACAACGCTTGATTTGGGAGGTTGACGGTATGAAGCTCAAATATTACGGCACTGCGGCGGCGGAGGGAATTCCCGGTCTTTTTTGCAACTGCCGAGTTTGTCAGAATGCGCTCAAGGTGCGCGGTAAAGAGGTCAAAACTCGCAGTCAGGCTCTGCTTGACGGCAAAATTCTTATAGATTTTCCGCCCGACACGTATTTGCACATTCTCAATTACGGTCTGGACTTGCGCGGAGTTTATCATTGTATTATCACGCACAGTCATTCTGATCACTTGCTCGTCAGCGACTATTGGTGCAGAATAAAGGGAATTGCCAACGATATTGAGGAAAAGCCAATGCATATCTATCTCACAAATGCGGGCTATAAGAGCGCGGTAGCGTTTTTTGGCAAGGAAGTGGTGGGCACAAGGTTGCACTTCCACGAGATACGTCCTTTTGAGGCATTTGACATTGAGGACTATCACATTATTCCGCTCGCGGCAAATCACGATCCCAAAGCAGATCCCGTTATCTACATTATCGAGCATGACGGTAAGACGCTGCTTTATGCCAACGATACGGGACTTTTCCCCGAGTCTACGTGGGAGTATCTCAAGTCCTACCGTGGCAGATTCGACTACGTTTCACTTGATTGCACGGGTATTCTGCAGCCCGGTTGGCGCAACTCGCACATGAATCTTGAAACAAACCGCGAGTTGTACGATAAAATGACCGAAATGGGACTTTGCGACAGTAAAACGGTAGCATACGTAAAT
>JAFQLG010000002.1 GCA_017414605.1 Clostridia bacterium | reverse complement strand
CATAAAGCCTTTTTGAAACGGCTTGGCGCAGAGGCTCGTAGCCGTCAGTTACCCCGTATTGAAGTGCGGACGTAGGGCACTCGCGGTATATCTCGGCGGAAATGCGCGCCATGTCGCAAACGGGGAAGGACTCGGGCGCAGGGTTGCCCGCCGCAAAGGATATAGTGTCTGCGGTGGCGGGCGCTTTGAGTATCTCTCTTATCGCAGAGGGCTTCAACGCCGCTATTTTATTTGAAAAGCTGTATTCCATAACGTATTCTCCCAAAGAAAATATCTTATTTGTGATTATAGCACTTTTTGCTTCGTTTTTCAATACCCGCGTGCAAAATTTGTCGCTTATGTTGACAATCGGCGGCGATTGTGCTAAAATCTTTCTGTAAAGCTTAAAAAGGAGAGGACGAATATGGCAAAAATGAAATGGCGCGGTGGAGCGCTTATAGCTCCCGTGCCGCCCGTTATGGTCAGCTGCGGAGATATGGAAAACTCCAATATATTAACTATCGCTTGGACGGGAATTATCAACACCATACCTCCAAAAACATATATTTCTGTGCGACCCTCTCGCCATTCCTACAATATGATAAAGCAAAGCGGCGAGTTTGTGATCAACCTTACGCCTGCAAATCTCGTTCGCGAGGCGGACTATTGCGGAATGTACACGGGAGCCAAGGTTGACAAATTTGCAAAGTGCAATCTGACAAAAGCGCCTGCAGAGAAGGTCGCTTGTCCGATAATTGAGGAAAGCCCCATGTCGCTTGAGTGTAAGGTGACCGAGGTAATTCCGCTTGGAACGCACGATATGTTTTTGGCGGACATCGTTGCAGTAAACGTGGACGAGGAGCTGATAGATAAAAGCGGAAAGCTTGACCTCGGGCGCGCGCATCTTGCCGCTTATGCACATGGAGAATATTATGAGCTTGGCAAAAAGATAGGCAAGTTCGGATTTTCCGCGGTCAAAAAGAAAAAGAAGACGGCACCTCGCACAGCAGAGAATAGAGCATCAAAGTCTAAATAACATAAAGAAAACGGCTATCCCGCAGGATAGCCGTTTTTACTTGTCAAAAATTATTCTGTTTCGGTCTCAGTGCCGGTGCTGCCCTCAGTTTCGGTGGTGGTATCAGCCTCGGTACCTGTTCCGGTATCAGTCTCGTCCTGAACGTAGTGCTTAGCAGCTGCGGAAACGTAACCGAATACAGTCTCGCCGCTGTAGTTTACAAACTCAACCTTGTACCAGGGCTCGTCGGGGTTAGTTGTGTTAACAGCTACAACCTTAACCTCGTCATCCTTCTGGTAGAAGCCGATAGCATCGTGAGTATTCTCATAGTCGGGAGCGATTCTTATCTTGAGAGAATCGGTTGCAAGAACGAGAGTGAAGCTCTCATCCTCAAATCCCTCATCGAGGTCAGCAAGAACTGTAACGCCGCTGGAGATTATGTAGTAGGGCTCGTTCTCATAAACGACCTTGGTCCATTCGCCGTTTGTGCTGACAGCAACCTTCTGGAGCTCTGTTCCGTTGCTGAAGCTTTTGAATACGGTTCCGTCTGCCTTGCGGAGATTTACCGCGCCGTTTACGTGGAGAATATATACCTTACCCTGGCTCTCGGTGTAGTCAAGCTCGCCGGGGGTCTTTTCATCGTTGTTGGTAACCTGCTCGCCGGTTTCGTCGGTCTCTTCGCTCTCGGATTCTGTTCCGGAAGTGGTTTCGCCGACATCTATTCTGTTGTCGTCGGTTGTTGTTTCTTCGTCAGGTGTGCCGGGGGTACAAGCAACCAGAGCCGCAACCATAAGTACTGCAATCAATATTGCCAAAAATTTCTTTGCCATTTCGTCCTCCTGATAAGCCCAAACGGGCATTATTTTTGTTTTTACGTAAAATTTTTATTCATAGATAAATTATATCATAATTAACATCTTGTGTCAAGCAAAAAACACAAAAATATTTGAATTTTTTTGTCGAAAATGCCATGTGGGGACAAGGTGGCAAAGAGATGCGAAAAAGAGGCAATATTTGGGGGATTTTATTGACAATATAGGGTAAAATATGGTATAATACATATATCTATAACGAACTCGGGGGAGCTATGAAGAAGATACTTTGTATTGACGGTAACAGTATACTTAACCGTCAGTTTTACGGAATAAGATTTTTGTCTACCAAGGACGGTTTTCCAACCAATGCGGTCTTTGGTTTTGTAAACGTTCTTATTCGTCAGATAGAGGCACTCAAGCCACATGCCATAGCGGTTGCTTTTGATCTCAAAGCGCCCACCTTCCGCCACAACATGTATGCGGAATACAAGGCAGGCAGGCGCCCCAGCCCCGAGGAGCTTATAAAGCAGTTTCCCGTGGCAAAGGAGCTCTGTCGCGCAATGGGAATATCTGTGCTTGAGCTTGCGGGCTACGAGGCGGACGACATTCTCGGCACTCTCGCGAAAATGGCAAAAGAGGCGGACGAGCCAACCGAGGCATATATCCTTACGGGTGACCGCGATTCCTTGCAGCTTATTTCCGACCGCGTTCACGTGCTGCTGGCTACCAACACCGATACCGTTGACTACACGGACGCGGTATTTTTTGAAAAATACGGCGTGCACGCCAATCAGTACGTTGACGTAAAAGCACTTATGGGCGACAGCTCGGATAATATCCCCGGCGTTGCGGGAATTGGCGAAAAAACGGCGTTCAAGCTCATTGCCGAACAGGGCTCGCTTGACGCGCTGTATGAAAACTTTGACAGTATCGAGCTGACAAAGTCGGTTCGCGCAAAGCTGGATGCGGGGCGCGACAGCGCGTTTATGTCGCGCACGCTTGCAACTATAATGTGCGAAGTGCCGCTCGGCATAACTCTTGACGACGTGGTATATAAGGGAATGGACCGTTCCGTCACCAAGTCACTGCTTATGAGATACGAGCTTTTGGGTGCGGTAAAAAGACTTGGGCTTGACAAGGAAGAGGAGCAGGCAAAGGCTCCCGTAGTACTTTCCGAATCCGAGATAACTACCGAGCAAAAGGAGTGCTGTGTATGCGAGCTTTGCGGCGAATGGGCTGCCTTGTCTATTGATGATGGCGGCACGTGTCACCTTTCGGACGGAGAGCGCATATGTGCTTTGTCTGTAGAGGAGCTTGCAAGCTCGGATGTTCTTACCGCAAAGAAGATAATATGCTTTGACGCAAAAGTGATTTATCAACGTCTTGAAAGCCTTGGCATACACTTCAGAGGTTGCTATTTTGACGTATCGCTGGGCGCTTATGTGGACGATTCCTCGCAGAGCTCCTATTCTCTTGAAAGACTTTGCTCTACCTATCTCGGACAAACTATGGACGATGGAGTAAATGAATGTGTATACGTTGCAAAAATGTGGCGTGAGATAGAGCAAAGACTTGAAGAGAGCGGACAGAAGACTCTGCTTTACGACATAGAAATGCCTCTCGCCGCAACTCTTTGCGATATGGAGCTGCGCGGAATAAAGATAGACTGTGAAGGCATTGCGGGCTACGGAAACGAGCTGGACGCCATTACGTTTGCACTTGAAACGCGTATATATACGGCGGCAGGTGAGGAGTTCAACATAAACTCCCCCAAGCAGCTTGGAGAGGTGCTTTTTGAAAAGCTAATGCTACCGTCGGGCAAAAAGACCAAAACGGGTTATTCCACCAGCGCGGACGTTCTGGAAAGACTGCGCAGATATCATCCGATAATTGACGATATACTTGAATACAGACAGATGACCAAGCTCAAGGGCACCTACGTTGACGGACTGTTGAAGGTCGTTGGTGAGGACGGACGGCTGCACACCACCTTTAAGCAAACGGGAACGGCAACGGGCAGGCTTTCGTCCGCCAACCCCAATCTGCAGAATATTCCGATAAGGACTGAAGCCGGTAGACGCTTCCGCGAGTATTTCATTCCCAAGAACGATGATTACGTGCTTATCGATGCAGATTATTCGCAGATAGAGCTGCGCGTTCTGGCGCATCTTTCGCGTGACGAGCACATGTGCGCGGCGTTTATGTCCGGAGAGGATATACACGCGGCAACCTCTTGCCGAGTTTTCGGCGTATCGCCTGACGAGGTAACCGTTGAAATGAGAAAGAGAGCCAAGGCAATAAACTTTGGAATACTTTACGGTATGGGCGAATTTTCGCTTTCCGATGATCTTAAAATACCTATAGCCAAGGCAAAAGAGTATATAAACAGCTATCTTTCAAGCTATAGCGGAATCGAGAAGTATCTTGAGGATACGATAGCCGGTGCAAAGCAGAATGGATATACTACTACTATGTTCAGCCGCCGCCGTTACATTCCCGAGCTTTCCGCGCCCAATAAAATGGTGCGCAATTTTGGCGAGCGCGTGGCAAGAAACAGTCCCATTCAGGGCAGTAGCGCGGATATAATCAAGATAGCGATGATAAACGTTGAGCGCCGCCTTGCCGAAAGCGGACTTGATGCAAGGCTCTTGCTTCAGGTACACGATGAGCTTTTGATAGAGTGCAAAAAGGAGCACGCCGACGCGGCACTTGAGCTTTTGAGGACGGAGATGGAAAATGCCGTAGAATTGAGCGTCCCGCTTGTAGTGGAGGCGCACAGCGGCAAGAATTGGCTTGAATGCCATTGATTTTGGAGGACAACATGGAACAGGATAGCTTAATGGAGCTTTTGATGGGCAGACGCACCTTTCGCCGCTTTGACGAGCAAAGGCAAATACCCTGCGAGGTCGTTGAGAAAATAAAGCACTCGGCGCGCCTTGCATCAAGTGCCGCAAACCGTCAGCCCCTGAGATATATTTACGTGCGCGACAAGGAAACGGTAAACAAAGTGTTTGACTTGACCGCCTGGGGCGGAGCAATACCCAACGGAGAGGGAAGACCCAAGGTTGGAGAAAGACCGACGATGTTTGTCGTAGTCCTTTACGATAAGTCGCTTTATCTCAAGAAATTCACCGATTTTGATGCAGGACTTGCCGTGTCAAATATGACGCTTGCCGCTCACGAATGCGGAGTGGGATCCTGCATTATCGGCAGTGTGAATATAGAAAAGCTCAAGGCGCTTCTCGGAGTTTCCGAAGAGCTTGAGGTGTCGGTTGCCGTGGCATTCGGTTATCCAACCCACAAAAGCAGAATAGAGGAAGCAAGGGACGGCGACGTAAAATACTATATGGACGAAAACCGCGATTACGTTGTTCCCAAAAGAACCGACGAGGATACCGTAACAGAGATATAAGGGCGAAAATTTATGAAGATTTCAGTTAGCTCATATTCATTTGACAAATATCATAAGGCAGGCAAGCTTGACCTTCTCGCCACAATAGACAAGGCATACGAAATGGGCTTTCGCGCCATCGAGTTTACCGACCTTCAGGGCGAGACGCACGAGCAAAGGTGCGCTCTTGCCCGTGCCTTACGCCGTCGCGCAGACGAGCTTGGAATGGATATAAATGCCTACACAGTAGGAGCAAATCTCTTTTTGGAGAGCGACGAGGCAAATGCCCGCGAGGTTGAGCGTATAAAGCGGAGGATTGACGAGGCAAAGCTTTTGGGCGCTCCCATATTGCGCCACGATGCCTGCTGGAGCGTTCCGCGCGAGGGCAAGATAAGAAGCTTTGACGCTATGCTACCAACAATTGCAAAAAACGCGCGCGAAATAACGGAATATGCCAAGAGCCTCGGCATTAAGACGTGCATTGAAAATCACGGTCTTGTCGCGCAGGACAGCGATAGAATGGAGCGTCTTTTCAATGCGGTCGATCACGAAAACTTCGGTCTTCTTGTTGATATAGGCAACTTTGCTTGCGTTGACGAGGATAACGTCACAGCCGTATCACGAGTTGCACCGTATGCAATACACGCGCATGCCAAAGATATGTATATCAGCAAAACGGGCGGTGTGGGCTTTGGACAAACGCGCGGATGCAACTATTTTAAGGGTGCCGTGCTTGGCGAGGGCGACGTTGACGTTGCAAGATGTATTGCCGCGCTCAAAAAAGCGGGCTATGACGGATATATCTCCATTGAATTTGAGGGTAGTGAGGATTGCATAGACGGAATTGCTCGCGGACTTGAATTTTTGAGGCCGTTTGTTGAGAAATAAGGCAATAATTGCCGTGCTGCATTAAATTTTTCAAAAGCACTTGAAAAAGTGTTTATAATATGTTATAATACTAAAATAGCAGCGGTGTGCTGCAAAACGAGACCATACACCGCAAAGTCGAGCTTCCCCTCCACGCGATCTTCATATCCCTTGCTCAAGGCAGGCTACCTCGCGGCACATCGGGTACACCGCTTAATGCTGCTTGGTTCCCCACCTGACATGGTT
>JAFQLG010000037.1 GCA_017414605.1 Clostridia bacterium | reverse complement strand
TATGCCGATGATCTCATCAAATTTACCGTTGTTGGTGAAGGATATGTGCGCGGTGTTGGAAACGGCGACCCCAATTCGCATGAATCCGATATTTTGCCCCAAAGACGCGCGTTTTGCGGTCTTTGTCAGGCGCTTGTAACGTCAAAGCTTGGCGCCAAGAGCATAAAAATAGTTGCCGAGAGCGCATCTCTTGCCCCCTGCGAGCTGGAGCTTGCCGTATGCTCGGTCAAGGCTCCCATAACCCCCGAGCCCTGCAACGCGGTCTACCTTGGCAACGTAACTATGTCGGGAGTGACGATGGAGCGCCCCGATGCCCTTATAGAGCTTGCCGACAACGACCAGAACTCCTTTATGCCCGTGGCATTTGAGGAGGGAAGCTTCCAGCGCGACTTTTACGAGGGCTGGCGCATATACCGCGCAACCGTAAAGGCGGCATCAAGCGCAAAATACAGACTTTTGCTGGCAAAGGGAATGTTCAGCAGCCTGCACGTTTACGTCAACGGCAAGACCGTTATAGGCTCTGATAGCCTGAACGTTTACGATCAACCCTATCGCACTCCCTCGTTTGAGGCAAAGGAGGGCGAGCGCCTCGACATTCGCATACTTTTGCGCGCTTCGCTTGAGTTTGACGATCGCGGCGCGGGCATTATGGGCGGCATCTATCTCGAGGACGTAAACTGAAAAAGCGCAAAAAGCGCAAAAGCAGTGCAAAAAGCGCAAAAGCAGTGCAAAAAGCGCAAAAACAGCATAAAAAAGTAAAAAAAGCCTGTGCCGACCAACGTCGCGCATGGGCTTTTGTGCATTTTTTCCTTGTGTAAAATGGCAAATTTGTTCGTTCTGTCTTTAATTTGGGGGGATAATAAGGGTAAATTGTAAAAAATGTTAAAGAAAATGTGATTTTTTACAAAAAGCCCGTTGACAAATTGGTTATTTTGTAGTATAATTAAAATCCAAGATACCAAAAGAACGCGCCATTACCTATAAATGAGCCGTTTTTTTGTGCAAAAAGATAATAGTAACAAGCCTTTTTTACATCAGGGAGATAGAATATGCCTCGTTTTTTCGTCAGAAAAGACCAAATAGAAAACGGCGTTATAACCGTGCTGGGAGATGACGCGCATCATATCTCTCGCGCTCTGCGCATGGCAAAGGGCGATAAAATAACCATAAGCGATATGCAAAAGGTGGAGTATGACTGCGTTCTTGAGGATTTTTTGCCCGACAGAGTGCTGGCCAGGATCGTCGAGATGCGGCAGAGCGAAACGGAGGCTCCCTTTGAGGCAACGCTTTATCAGGCGCTCCCCAAGGGCGAAAAGCTTGATTCCATTATCCAGAAATCCGTTGAATGCGGAGCTTTCAGAATAGTCACCTTTAATAGCGAGCGTTGCATCGCAAAGGAAAAGGGGGACGAGCAAAATAAGCTCCAGAGGCGTAACCGCATCGCGCAGGAGGCGGCAAAGCAATCGGGCAGGGGAATCGTTCCCGAGGTCAAGTCAACCGTAAGCTTTGGCGATATGCTAAAGCAGGCGGCGGAGGCAGACCTTGCGCTGTTCTGCTACGAGGGCGAGGGCACCGAGAGCCTGCGCCGCGTGCTTCAGTTCTCGCGCGAAAGGCTTGGCGCGGGTGCTAAGATCAGCATAGTTATCGGCAGTGAGGGCGGCTTTTCGCTTGCCGAGGTGGAGCGCGCAAGAGCGGCGGGACTTATCCCCGTTGGCCTTGGCAAGAGGATATTGAGAACGGAAACGGCATCTTCCTTCGTGCTCAGTTGCCTCGTTTACGAATTGGAAATGTAAGCCTGAGAGATCGGGATTATATTATATAAGTTTATTGACACAAAAGGGGTTTATCATGGCAAACAGATTATTTCAGAACGTAATTCATCAGATGAAGGCGGCGGTGGACCGCGTGATCGGTGTTATGGACGAAAACGGCGTTATTATCGCTTGCTCCGAGCTTGTCCGCATAGGCGAGGCAAAGCAGGGCGTGCGCGAGAATCTCACGTATTCAAACGACATCGCAGTTATAGATGGATATACATACCGTCCTCTCGCTCAGGGAGCAAAGAGCGAGTACGTCGTCTTTATGGAGGGCGAGGACAAGATGGCAGAGAAGATGTCCAAGCTTTTGGCAGTATCTCTCTCCAACATAAAGAATCTGTATGACGAGAAATACGACAAGGGACTGTTCATAAAGAACATCATTCTTGACAACATTCTCCCCAGCGATATATATATCAAGTCCAAGGAGCTCCATTTCGGAACGGACGAGTCCAGAATAGTATTCCTCATCAAGTTTGCAGGAAAAACGGACGTTTTGCCCTTTGAGATGCTCCAGAATATGTTCCCCGACAAATCGCGCGATTACGTTATCAGCGTTGGCGAGCATGACGTTGTGCTTGTAAAGGACGTAAGAAAAGATGCGGATAGCCGCGACATCGAGAGAATAGCAACAAACATCTCGGACACTCTGTCGGCAGAATTCTATACCAAGGTAAATATCGGTATATCAACTGTCGTTGATAACCTCAAGGATCTCGCCCGCGCATACAAAGAGGCGCAGGTCGCACTCGAGGTTGGCAAGGTGTTTGAAACCGAAAAGAATATCATAAGCTATGAAAACCTCGGAATCGGCAGACTTATCTATCAGCTCCCCACAACGCTGTGCGATATGTTCTTGCAGGAGGTATTCAAAAAGGAGAGCCTCGAATCTCTGGACCGCGAAACGCTTATGACCATTCAGTGCTTCTTTGAAAACAACCTCAACGTTTCCGAAACCTCGAGAAAGCTGTTCGTTCACAGAAATACACTGGTATACAGACTTGAAAAGATAAGAAAGATAACGGGACTTGACCTGCGCGAGTTTGAGCATGCGATAACCTTCAAGGTAGCGCTTATGGTTAAGAAGTATCTTGCAAGCAAACCCTCAAAGTATTGATAGACTAAAATAAACCAAATAAGCGGGACGCGGCATAGCCGCGTTTCGCTTATTGGATTGTATTGAGATGTTGACATCTTAACTGCACATATAAAAAAGGGAAAAATTTATGAAAAATATAGCAAAAAATAAGCGCTTGTCGCGCCTCTGGCTGCTGTGCGCGCTGGTCGTTTGCGCGGCGATATGCCTCTCTGCCTGTAACTTTGGCATAAATGCGGGCGGCAGCGTTCCCGAAGCGCCAAAGGTAGAGATATCGGACAAGCTTGAGCTGCCCGAATACGTTCAGGACCTTATCCAGCTGGACGAGGTGTTCAAGCACTACTCATACGAGGGCGTTGACGAGGAGGCAATGAAAAAGGCACTCCTCAAGGCATATATTGAGGCTATCGGCGACCCCTATGCCGAGTATCTGGATGCCGAGGAATACGAGGCTTATTTTTCGGATCGCTCGGGTGAGTTCGTTGGCGTTGGCGTGTCGGTAGTCAACACTACCATAAACGTAAACGGCTATGATTACAAGGTAATTCAGGTGATCTCGGTGTTCAAGGATTCTCCCGCCCTCAAGGCAGGCATCCGCGTTGGTGACTGCGTTATGTACGTTGGCAAGGGAAGCGAGCGCGAGCTTGTGGACGTTATCGGCTACACCGAGGCGCTGGACCGCATCAAAGGCGTTGCGGGAACTTATGCGGAATTCACCGTTTTCAGACCCCGTGGCAACGACTATGAGGAGATAGAATTCTCCATAAAGAGAGAAAAGGTCATAACGTCATCGGTAAACTACAAGATCAGCGAAACGGATAAGCGGGTCGGTATAGTCAACGTAACCGAGTTTGACGATACAACGCCGCGCCAGTTTGAAACGGCGGTCGATGCGCTTATGTCGCAGGGCTGCGATAGGTTCGTATTTGACCTGCGCAACAATCCCGGCGGCGGACTTGACTCGATCTAGTCGGTGCTGTCTTTCTTCTTAGAGGAGGGCGACCTCATCGTTTCCATCGAGTATAGTGAGGCGCTCAAGAGCGAGAACTATTCCGATCACGTTCGCGTAAGGCATTACGTTGAGCAATACGCGAGCCTGAACGTTGAAAAGGACGACATCGGCAAATATAAGGACCTTGATTGCGTTGTGCTGGTAAACGAAAACTCGGCATCCGCCGCAGAGCTGTTTACGGCAACCTTCCGCGATTACGGCATAGGCAAGATCATAGGCAACCGCACCTATGGCAAGGGAAGCATGCAAACGCTGTTTCCGCTCACGAGCTACGGTATTGAGGGCGGACTCAAGCTCACCGTTGCAAGATATTTTTCCAAGAGCCACACCGATTATCATGGCGTTGGAATCGAACCCGATATCGAGGTCAGCCTGTCAAAAGAGGCGCTTGAATACAATTTCTTCCTTCTCCCCGAGGATAAGGACGATCAGATGCAGGCTGCGATAGCCGAGCTTACAAAGTAAAATCATTTGTTAAAAATAAAAGGAGAAAACCACCATGGCAAACGAAAAGAAGATGCTTTATACCAAAGAGGGCTATGACGAGCTTGTAAAGGAGCTGGACTACCTTAAGACAACGAGAAGAGAAGAGATAAAGGAAGCTATCGCAACCGCGCGCTCCTTTGGCGACCTTTCCGAGAACTCCGAGTACGATGAGGCAAGAAACGAGCAGACCAAGAACGAGGCTCGCATAAAGGAGCTTGAGGACCTTATTGAGAACGCGCAGATCATCGATGAGAGCAAGATCGATGCAAACGTTGTTTCTCTCGGCTCTGCGGTAACCGTTTATGACGTTGAGGAGGACGAGGACATCGTCTACAATATCGTTGGCTCTAACGAGGTAAACCCCGTTGAGAGAAAGATATCGGATCAGTCCCCCATAGGTAAGGCTCTTATGGGTCAGAAAAAGGGCGCAAAGCTGGCAATCGAGCTTCCGCACGGTGAGGTCATTCATTTCGAGATAAAAGACGTTACCAGAGCGCAGAAGTAAAGCCGGGGAAGAATTGAGGTATGATATGGATCGCAATTCTGGCGATAGCGAAAAGCTCAAGGCTCAGAGCGTTAGTTTGTCCCAAAATAGCAAGACTTTCGCGTGGCTTGATAACTTCTGGTATCACCACAAGTGGAAGGTCATAATTATTGGCTTTTTCGCCATATTTATAATCGTCGGCATCTTGCAGATGGCGGGCAAAACGGATGCGGACGTAAACGTGACCGTTGCCACGCATACTATATACTATAAGGAAAACGTGGCGGCGCTGGAGCGCGACCTCGAGTCGCTTATGCCGCGCGACCGCAACGGTGACGGCAAAAAGGACGTAAATTTCAAGACCTTCAAGATATACTCCGAGAGTGAAATGAAGGAAGCAAACGAGGCGGAAACCGATGAATACGGCAATCCTGTTATCTATGCGGACGCAACTTACAACAAGGAGCAGATAAAGCAGTTCAACAGCCTTGTGGGTATGGGCGAATGCTCGGTCATGATACTGAGCGAGTATATGTATAACGATATGCTTTCGCGCCGCGAGGACGTTCCTCTTTTGCTAACGGCGGGCGAGATCTTTGGAGATAATATCCCCGAGAGCGCTCTCTCGCATGGCATAAAGCTGTGCGATACGGGGGCATACGGATATTTTGAGTCCTTTGCCGCCATTCCCGATGACGCGGTCTTGTGCATTATGCGCCCCTTTGTCGTGGGCAATAACGCAGATGCAAACGAATTTGCCATTGAGTATTTTAAGAATATAGTCTATTTCGGAAATTGACTTTTTGGAGGACACTATGAAGCTATTATTCAAGCAGAGGTTTTTTTCGTGGTTTGACAGCTATGATATATACAATGAGGCGGGAGAAACCGTCTTTACCGTAAAGGGAAGAATGGCTTGGGGGCACAAGCTTGAGATATCGGACCGTTCGGGCAGAGCGGTTGGAATGCTGGAGGAAAAGATATTCCGCTTTTTGCCAACCTTTGAGATGTATGCGCATGGGCAGTACGCAGGCTCGATAAGAAAGGAATTCACCTTTTTCCGCCCCTCGTTCACGCTGGATATGAACGGCTGGCAGGTTGAGGGCAATTGGCTGGAGTGGGATTATACCATAGTTGACAACCTGGGCCTTGCCGTTGCATCGATAACCAAGCAGTTCGGCTGGACGGATACTTACGTGCTGGACGTCTATAACGATGCGGATGCACTTTCCGTGCTTATGGTGGTGCTTGCCATAGACGCCGAGAAGTGTTCAAGAGATTGACAAAATAAAAAAAGGCGGAGGCTCTCCGTCTTTTTTTAATAAAAATTATAAAAAACAGCAAATCTTCACAAGATATTCATTTATGTATGGTATCATATTTTCATAAGAAAAAATTCGTTTTTTGGAGATATAATGGGAAAGTTTAGAGAAAAGCTTTATAGATTTATGTACGGTCGGTACGGAACCGATCAGCTTTATAGCTTCTTGATGATACTGTTCTTCATACTCTGGGTGGTGGAGCTTGTAGTGCTTGCCATCGTGCCTGAGGGACAGCTGCAGGGAATACTGTCCATCGTTTTCGGCGCATTGACGATGGGAATTATCCTTTATATGACCTATCGCTGCATGTCGCGCAACATTTACAAGCGCCGCCGCGAGAACGAGGCGTATCTCAAGGCTTCAAGAGCGGTAAAGCGCTTTTTCAGCTTTAATACCTCGGGCGGCACAAAGAGCCGCAACCGAGATGACGCGCAGTACGTCTTCCGCGATTGCACAAGGTGTGGCAGTGTGCTGCGCCTGCCTCGCAGAGAAGGCAGACACAAGGTGAGCTGCCCCCGCTGCCGCCATTCCTTTTACGTGCGGTCGGGCAAGTATAAAGCGCCAAGGTATTGATAAATTTCTGACATTTTAAGAGAGGTGTGCTATGGCTTCCGTTGAGTCCCGTATCAAGAGTCGCGCAAAGAGCCGCGCAAAGAGAAAAATAAAAAACCAGGTAAGAAAATCCCCGATAATCATTCTCATTCTGATAATACTTGCCATAGCGGCGGTGTTAGTCGTTCACAATAGCGAAAAATGGTTCGGATTTTCCTTTTTTGAGGATAAGCAAACGCTGGAAAGCGTTCCCGCACCCTCGGATGGTGAGATACTGTTCCATTTTATAGACGTTGGTCAGGGTGATGCCATTCTGATAACGACAAAGTCGGGCAATATGCTCATCGATACCAGCACGGGTAAGGAGCAGGAAAAGCTTGTCAGCTATCTCGAGCGCGCAAACATAAAGGAGCTCAAATACCTCGTTCTGACCCATACGGACGAGGACCATATAGGAAACGCCGATCACGTTATTGAAAACTATGAAGTTGAGCACGTTATGCTGCCCGATTTTGCGGCAACCACAAAGACCTATGAAAGAATGATAGACGCTATCGATAAAAAGAACGTTGACCTCATTCTCATTGGCACCGATGAGGACTGCGAAAAGGCAGGCTATTCCTTCCGCCTGGGCTCGCTTGTTTGCACCGTGCTTTCTCCAATGGAGGAGTATGACGACCCCAACGATACGAGCATCGTTATCAAAGCGGAGTATGGCTCAACCTCCTTTATGCTGACGGGAGATGCCGAGGTGGCGCCCGAGAGCGATATGGTTGCTGCCTGGGATAAGGCGGCGCTCAAGTGTGACGTTCTCAAGATCGGACACCACGGCGCGAGAAACGCCACAACGCAGGAATTTCTTGATGCGGTCAACCCGAGAATTGCCGTTATTTCCTGCGGAGAGGGAAATAAGTACGGCCACCCGACCGCCGAGGTGCTGGAGCGTCTTGAAGCGGCAGGCATTACCGTATACAGAACCGATAAGGACGGAACGATAGTCCTTAAGACCGACGGAAAAACGGTTACCTTCGTTCCCCTGGATAAAGCTGAATAACAAAAAAAAGACCGTTGCGCCGCAACGGTCTTTTTATTTTACTGTGCCTCTTTCAGCGTGCCTTCGCAAGCAACGTCCAGAGAGGGCACCTTGAGCTTTAAGGTGGGCTTTGCCCCCGCGGTTACACATTCCTTTGTGATGATGACCTCTTCAACGTCGTCGCGCGAGGGTATCTCGTACATTATCTCGGTCATAAAGCCCTCGATAATGGAGCGCAATCCGCGCGCGCCTGTCTTTCTCTCGGTTGCCAGCTCGGCTATCGCCAAGAGCGAATCGTCGGTAAAGGAGAGCTTAACGCCGTCGATAGAGAACAGCTTCATATATTGCTTGAGAACGGCGTTCTTGGGCTCCTTGAGTATGCGAACCAGCGCGTCGTTGTCAAGCTCGGTCAGCGAAACGATAACGGGAAGACGGCCGACAAGCTCGGGGATAAGACCGAACTTTACGATGTCGTGCGCGGTAACGTCGCCAAAAATTCCGCTTGTGCCACTCTTGTCAGCCGCCTCGGATTTTTCGCCCGAGAAGCCGATGAGGCGCTTGCCCTTGCGGTTTTCAATTATCTTGTCAAGCCCGTCAAAAGCTCCGCCGCAGATAAAGAGGATGTTCTCGGTATTGATGCGGATAAACTCCTGGTTGGGATGCTTGCGTCCGCCCTGTGGGGGAACGTTTGCAACCGTGCCCTCGAGTATCTTGAGCAGCGCCTGCTGAACGCCCTCACCCGAAACGTCGCGCGTGATAGAGCGGTTTTCGCTCTTTCTGGATATTTTGTCGACCTCGTCGATATAGATTATACCGCGCTCCGCCAGCTCAACGTCGTAATCCGCCGCTTGAATAAGACGGAGCAGAATGTTTTCAACGTCCTCGCCAACGTATCCTGCCTCGGTGAGCGTTGTGGCATCGGCGATAGCAAAGGGAACCTTAAGCGTTTTTGCAAGCGTTTGAGCAAGGTAGGTCTTGCCGACACCCGTGGGACCCAGCAAAAGAACGTTGCTCTTCTGGATCTCAACGCCGTCGTCCGCGGCTGTGGGCTCGCGGCGCTTGGAGCCGCGCTTTTTGGAGCTGTCGCTCTTTGATAAAATTCTCTTGTAGTGATTGTAAACGGCAACGGATAATGCAACCTTGGCGTTTTCCTGACCTACAACGTGGTCGTCAAGCGCCGCCTTTATCTGCATAGGCTTGGGGAGGGATTCAAAGGTGAGCGAGCTTTCATGCTCCTGCCTTACCTCAGCCTCGGTCTCCTCGATAAGCTCGGCGCAGGACTCAACGCAGAAATCGCAGATGTAAACGCCCGAGGGGGAAGGAATAAGAAAGTTTACCTGATTCTCGTTGCGTCCGCAAAAGGAGCAATAGCGCAGATTTGAGCTGCCGTTTTTTCCATTGGTAGATGACATTATATGATACCTTTCGGAATTATTCGTGTTTTGAGATGATGCGGTCTATTATACCGTATTCGAGAGCCTGCTCTGCGGTCATAAAGTTATCGCGATCCGTGTCCTTTTCGATCTGCTCGATAGGCTTGCCGGTCTTTTCGGAAAGTATCTTGTTGAGCATATCGCGGGTGCGGAGAATGAGCTCCGCGCGGATCTTGATGTCAGATGCCTGACCCTGCGCGCCGCCTAAGGGCTGATGGATCATTATCTCGCTGTGGGGCAGAGCTATCCTCTTGCCCTTGGTACCTGCGGCGAGAAGGAAAGCGCCCATGCTTGCCGCCATACCGATACAGATAGTTGACACGTCACATTTGATGTACTGCATGGTGTCATAGATAGCCATACC
>JAFQLG010000036.1 GCA_017414605.1 Clostridia bacterium | reverse complement strand
ACTTCGTTTGTATATGGCGTACTCCAACGTAATAAATAAAATCGTGCTATCCTTTATCTATGCGATAGGCGGTGTACTTTTGGTTGGTTGCCTTATACTTACGCTTGTGGGCGACATCATGACAGATACGATAATTCCCGCGCTTGAACAAAGTGTAAAGCCCGTTCTCGAGCAGGTGATAGAGTACGCGGGAGAATTTGAGAATATGTCGCTTGAAGAGTTTGACGAGTTTCTTGCTCAAAGCGACCTTTCGCGAGAGCAGCTCAAGACCTATGGAATAGAGCTTGAGGGAATAGAGGACATACAAGCGCTTTTTGGCAGCCTGGCGATAGTTTCTGGCGTGGTGCTTGGTTTTTGGGATCAGGCGATAAGCTTTTTAAGCACAAGATTTTACATAATAACCATTATGGTAGCCGTTGCTTATGCCGTAGCAATCGTTGCATATATTTTCATGGGTAAGGCGTATAAAAACACGTCCAAATACCTAAAGGTGCTGGCAAGCGACCCCGATACGAACAAGAAAGCACCCTTTATAACGCTCATAATCGGAGGCGCGTTTATAGCGATCCTTGGTATCGCTATGCTTGAGTCAAACGTATTTTTGGGTCTTGCAAAACTGGTGGAGAGTGCGGTGATAATTATGCTTGCCGTTCTGTTCAGACAGATGAAGCGCAGCAAACCTGAGCCGATTGCGGCAGCCGAAAATATTGAGGAGGCGCCTGCTGCGGAGGCTACTGCTGATGAAGTGATAACGGAGAATACTCCCGCAGAGGAGAGTACCTTTTATGAAGCGCCCGCGGAGAATGCACCTGTTTCGGAGATATCCGTAGACGCCACCATTGAGGAATAAAAAGCAAAATAAAGTAAAAAATCGCCGCCCTTTCACAAGGGCGGCATTTCTTTTCGTTATCATCTTGACTTTTTGAGCTTCAATGTTTATAATAGTATCAATAAGTCAATGAAAAGGAACGGATATCGTAATGAATAACAAGCTTTTTGATTATATTACCGCTTCAAAAACGGCGTACCACGCCTGCGCGCACACAGCAAGAATACTTGAAAGCAACGGATACACCAAGCTTTGCGAGGGCGAGGTATGGACTCTCGAGGCAGGCAAGGGATACTTTGTGGAGCGCAACGGATCCTCTCTTATCGCCTTTCGCGTGCCCCAAAAAAAGGCACTGGGATTTATGATAGCTGCGGCGCATGCGGACAGTCCCTGCTTTAAGGTGAAGGAAAATGCGGAGTTTTGTGACGGTAAGTATACCCGTCTTTCCGTTGAAAAGTACGGCGGAATGCTTTGCTCAACCTGGATGGACAAGCCACTCGGAGTTGCGGGAAGAGCGGTTATCAAGGGCGAGAAGGGAATTGAAGTAAGACTTTTTGATACAGGCGAGCCCTGCGCGCTTATCCCTAACGTTGCAATCCATATGAACAGACAGGCAAACGACGGCATGAGCTATAACGTTGCGGTTGATATGGTTCCTCTGTTTGAAACGCCCGGTGAGCAGGCGGCGTTTGATAACAAGATAGCGGCTGCAATAAGCGTGGATAAAGACGACATTATTTCAACAGATGCGTATCTTTACAATCCTCAAGAGCCTTGTGCCTGGGGCGAATACGTGTCAGCTCCCAGACTTGACGATCTTCAGTGCGCTTTTGCAGCGCTTGAGGCTTTTCTTGAGGCGGACGAGGCATGCAGCGTGCCTGTTTACGCGCTCTTTGATAATGAAGAGGTGGGAAGCCAGACCAAACAGGGCGCGGCATCCACGTTGCTTTATGACGTATTGACCCGCATCAATATAGCTATGGGTGGCAACGGCGAGAGCTATAATATGTTGGTTGCAAACAGCTTTATGGCGTCCTGCGACAACGCGCACGCCAAGCACCCAAATCACCCCGAGTATTCCGATAAAAATCACAGCGTTTATATGAACGGCGGTGTAGTAGTAAAATATAATGCAAATCAAAAATATACCTCGGATGCAGTATCGGCGGCTATATTCAAAACAGTTTGTAACCGCGCCGGCGTTCCTTATCAGTTATATTGCAACCGCGCCGACATGGCGGGCGGTTCAACGCTCGGCAATATTGCAAATACGCAGGTTTCGCTCAACACCGTGGACATTGGACTTGCTCAGCTTGCAATGCATTCCGCATACGAAACGGCAGGTGCAAAAGATACCGAATATATGGTAAGAGCTTTGCGCGAAATGTATTCAAGTTGTCTTAAAAAACTAGAATACGGATACGAAATTACAAAATAAGTCAAAATAAACAAAAATTCGGGCGGTATAGCTTTGTCTGTGCCGCCCGTTTTTTTGCTAATTACACAAATTTTTGTTTTATTTTGAATAATTATTGACATGCAACTTAAAATTTTTTATAATAATAAATGAGATGATGACAACATATTATCTACTGACAAATAAACGAAAAAAGGAGAAAGAAAAATGAAGAAATTTGCCTGCAAAATGATACCTAAAAACGAAGAGCTCAAAACGGAAGAGTTCGACATTGAGATAAAGGACTGCTGCCGCGAGCGCTTGATATTCAAGTACGTATTTCTTGGCGCGTTCGTTGCCTTCTGTATGGGAATGGCTATTGCAATGTTCGGCTGGATGGCTCACGTTTCTATGTATGACCCCGCTATTGAGCATTTCCGCGCAATGATTGCCGCTGTCGTTATTCTCGCTGTAGCAACCATCGTTTGCGGAACGGTTATCGTATGTAAGTATGTGTCCGTAAATGCTCGCGCAAAGTGCCAGCTTGAGAGCAAAGTCAAGGAAGCCGTTGCTAAAAAGTGCGCAACTGAAGTTGCAGAGGAAAAGGGCATCAATTTTAAGATATCCAAGTTCTGATAAATAAAAAGATAAGGCGAAGGGCTTTTGCCCTTCGCCTTTTTTGCTATTTTTTTGCCTTTATTGCATTGATCAGGTCCTCATCGTAAGTGACGAGAATGGAAAAATACTCATCGTCATATTTTGAAACTATTTCAATTCTGCGCTTTGGAATAAAGTCCACGTCGTATGTGTAGCGTTTCATACTTCTTCGCTCTTCAGAAACTGTTTTTTTGTTATCCTTGTTGACCTCGCGCAAGGATACGATCTCATCAACGCCGATTCTGCAAACGGTTATCTCGCGCCTGCCCTTGTTTTCAATTATACAAAAGTCAAGCTCGCCCACCTCTCCCTGCGGGTTTTGTTCAACGGAAAAGGTATATCTGCGCAGTAAAAACCCGGTTGCTATATAAACGGAAGCGGTCAGGCTGAAAATGCCAAGCGTTTGGGGCAGAGCAGGATAATCAACCAGCTCAAGGCTCGCAAATGCGAGCAGGGAAAGGCCCAATAAAAGGCAGGCCAAAGCCGCGATTTTCGCATATGTGTTTTTTGGTGAAGGACAGTTTTTATACATTGCTATTTCCTTTTGTCTTTTCGGTATAAATAGTATTTGCCATATTCAAAAGAACTTCTTTTTTGCAAAGCTCGGGATCGGCGATAACAGCTATCAGCAGCTCTTCCATAATGTCGCCAACGTGACGCGGTGGTATTCCGAGAGAAATGACATCATTGCCGCTTATAGGTAACTGTGCTATCGAAACACAGGGCTGCTTGAGCCGCTCCGCTCCGATAAGGCTTGCAAGCTGAGCGTTGCCGCGCAAGAGTGCCGCGCCCTCGGCGCAATTGCCTAATTTGGCTATGAGATAGCGGGCGTTTGCCTCACAAAGCTCGTTTTTGTAAGTGCCGCCGCACATAAGCTTTATTTCCTTTTCTTCTTGTCTTGAAAGCTTCAAAGATGAAAGCGCGGGAGCCTTTTCTATGCCAAGCAGCGCCGCCATACGAACCGTGAAGCTTCTTGGCAAAGTATTTAGCGGAATACAGGGCAAATTCAAGTCCTTGTGGATATATTTTTGCAATCCAAGTTCAAAGAGCAGAGCAATTCCGCGCTCGGCGTTATCGGAAAGCAGTATTTTTTTGAGTTCAGCGATCTTTCGCTCAATGGAAACGGATGAAAGACCGCCGCTCATAGTCCGAGCGGCTTTTTTGGTGCTTTCATCAATAGAAAAATCAAGAGTCGTTGCAAAACGGACGGCGCGCAGGATGCGCAAGGCGTCCTCGGAAAATCTTGTTTCGGGATCGCCAACGCAGCGGATGATTTTATTTTCTATGTCGTTTTTTCCACCGAAAAGGTCAACGACGCCATCGTCGCAAAGCGGATTTCCTGCCATAGCGTTAACAGTAAAGTCGCGCCTTTTCAGGTCCTCGGAAACGTCGGGTGTAAAGGTGACACTGTCGGGGTGGCGGGAATCGGTATAGCTGCCGTCGATGCGGAAGGTAGTGCATTCGAAGGCTTCGCCGCCCAAAAGCACGGTAACGGTGCCATGCTTAAGTCCGGTTGGAACGGTACGCACTCCTGCTGCATTGAATATCCGAATCATATCCTCGGGGTGAGCGGAGGTCGTCATATCCCAGTCGTTAGGAGCTTTGCCCATAATGCTGTCGCGCACGCAACCGCCAACGGCATATGCAACAAAGCCCGCCTCCGCCAGAATTTTCGCTATTTTCTTTAAGTTTTCGGGATAACTTATCATTATCGGCATCTCCTTTCACGAAATTTTGCTAATCTAATCTTAATTATATCAAATTTGTGAGAAAAGTCAATAAGAGAGGAGTTACTTTCATCTCAATATCGGCATGGCCACATTTTTATCGTGAATATATTTTATCATGTATATTAAAAGCCGCGACCTTAATTGTAAGGTCGCGGGATTTGCTTTATTCTTCAAGCTGTGGCACATACGCGTAAACGTGGCGTCCGCGCGTGAAGTTGCCGAAAATGTACTTTTGAGATGCCGATTCAAAGGAAACGTAAATCTTTCCATCATTTACGGCGATCTCTTCTGCCATAGGTTGCATGGAAACGTCAAGTAAGAGATCGTTGCTATCAAGAATGCTTATCGACAGGATATTGCCGTCGATCGTCGCGCTGTCATCAAGTCCGTCGTCTGACGGCTGAGTGTAAAAATAAAGATGCGATGTGTTGATTCCGCTTGACGTAACAAGAACTATCATATCGTCAAACGTGGTCATTCCCTGAACGGTGTCGCCAATGGAAAATACTTTTTGCGGCGTTGCCTCGTCAAGCTTTTCCGCATTTTCTCTATCGTATGCCAAGAGTAGACCGGCATTTACAGTCCCGTCCGACGTGTTAAATTCATAGTCCGAGCCCTCGCCCTTGTCCATAAATTCGCCAACCCAAACATAATTCTCGTCCGCGTGGCAGAAGGAGGCGTTACAGTCAACGTAAAAGGGGTCATTGAGAACGAACGTGTCGCCGTTCTCGGAAGCAAGCAATTCAGCGGCGTCTATCTTCCAAAGGCAATCCTTGCCCGAGCTCTTCGCCAGCCAAACCGTGTCGCCGTATGCCGCGATACCGCCTGAATGAGCATCATAAGCCTCGCCGTCCGCCGTGGCAAGCGATACGTATTTTACTTTGCTTGTATCGTTTGCGTCAATGATGTAGATGCGGCTCGCCGTGTCATCCTTCATATATCCGCTGTGCAAAAATACGTTCTTGCCCTCAAAATAGGTGTATCCCTGCTGAATAAATCCGTCTGACATACCGGGGATCTCATATTTCGCCTCGGCAGCCGAGAAAAATTCGCTATATACAAGAGGAGTAACGAGATGAGCACTCAAAAGCACCAGTGCTATAGCTCCTATGATGGAGCCGAGAACGATACATAGCGTTTTAATTATCTTTTTCATAGGCTTGCCCTAAACTTATGCCCAAGACATTGTGGAGGGCTTTTCCTCACAGATAATTACGTCCTTGAGGAAGCTAACCGCCTTTTGAAGTCCCTCGTCAACGCTCATTACGCTGTCCTCGTGTTCAATGGAAAGCACGCGGTCGTAGCCGCAGAGGCGGAGGTTAGAAACGAGATCGCGCCAATAGGTTTCGCCGTTACCGTAACCAACCGTGCGGAACACCCAGGCTCTGTGAAGCTCATCGCCGTAATGCTTGGTGTCAAGCACGCCGTTCTTTGCCGTGTTGTATTTGTCAACCTTGGTATCCTTTGCGTGAACGTGGTAGATAGCGCCCTCAAGCTCGCGAATTGCGGCAACGGGGTCCATACCCTGCCAGATAAGGTGAGATGGATCGAAGTTTGCGCCGATAACGTCACCAACTGCCGCGCGCAGGCGGAGCAGCGTTTCGGGGTTGTAAACGCAGAAGCCGGGGTGCATCTCAAATGCAATTCTTACGCCGTGTTCTTTGCAGAAAGCGCCCGTTTCTTGCCAATAGGGAATGACCTTTTCATTCCATTGCCAATCAAGGATGGCAAGGAAATCCTCGGGCCAGGGGCAGGTTACCCAGTTGGGATATTTAGAGTCCTCGCTGTCGCCGGGGCAGCCGGAGAAGGTGATAACTGTGTCAACGCCCAGCTTTTCCGCAAGCAAAACGGCGTTGCAAAAGTCCTCGTGGTATTGAGCCGCGATCTTTTTGTCGGGGTGCAGGGGATTGCCGTGCGCCGCGAGCGCGCATATTTCAACGTCGTATTTTTTGAAGGTTGCAACGAATTCGTCAAACTTAGCCTGGTCTGCAAGCAGCTCTGCGGGGTTGCAGTGCGCCTTTCCGGGATATCCGCCAGCGCCCACTTCAACGGTGTGAACGCCGAGGCCTGATACTATCTTGAGCGTTTCGTCAAGAGTCTTGTTTCCATAAAGATTGATAAGAACACTGAGTTTCATAATAATTCTCCTAAATGAAAGATTACGAGAAAAGTTTTCTCTCAACTATTATTATAACGTTTTTCGCCTTGATTTTCAAGAGCTTTTAATATTTTGGAGCATTTTTTTGCGATTCCTGCGGCAATTTTTCAAGAATTTTTCAAAGCTCTTGATTTTAGCGGCTTATCGTGTTAAAATTAAAAGAGATAAAAAGAGGGGAGAAACCTTATGTTTATAGATATGCTTGGAAAAACCAGAGTAAAGCTTTGCCCGCATATACATTCCGCTTTTTCGGGAGGCGAGCTGACTCCACCAGAGATAGCCGAGCTTTATGCGGCGGAGGGTTATGACGCCATAGCAATAACGGATAAATGGATATATACGGACGAATGCTCACTTGCAGGGCTCATTGTGCTTTCGGGTATCGAGTATGACGTTGGTAAGGGTGACCGCG
Source organism: Clostridia bacterium (assembly GCA_017414605.1). The sequence continues at coordinate 7,593 of JAFQLG010000036.1, read as the reverse complement.
AGAGCGGAATATATCACGTTGTGGGAATTGGAATGACCTCCGACCCCGAGGTCCCTTACGATTGGAGAAACATGAAAAAGACCGCACCTCAAAAGGCGGCGCAGATAATCGAAAAGATAAGACTGTATAACGGATTCTCATTTATTGGCAGTCCTGCCTGGTGCGAAAACACGGGGCGAAAGCTTTTGGACATTGGCGGCTTTGACGCGCTTGAGATATTCAACGGCTCGGCAATGCTCGGAGCAGAGGATAAGACCTACGCGGGCGACGTTGTAAGAGAGCTTGAGGAGCTGGGATCTACACCTCTGCTTGTTGCGGCGGACGGCGCGGAGGACTGCGCAGAGGAGCTGTTTTCGGGAGCTTTAATGGTTGAGGCAACCGAGATGGATAGTCAAAGCATCGTGCGCGCTCTCAAGGCGGGCAGATTTTACGCGACCGAGGGCCCCGAGGTGCATATAAGCGCAACGGTTGGCGGAAAGGTCAAGGTCATGTGCTCACCCTGCTCAAAAATTCAGCTTTTCACCTGCACGGACGACTCTGATGGCAAAGTTTTCGAGGGAGAAGGACTTATCGAGGCGGAATATTCCGTTCGCGAGGGTGATAGATTCGTTCGCGCCGAGGTCACGGACGAGCTGGGCAACAGAGCCTGGACAAACTATATTACGTTGGACTAAAAAGAGGACACGAAATTGAATACACAAAACGACAGTCGCGCTCAGGCTCAATATGTAAAAATGACGCAAACGCCGGTTTGGCGGCTGATAATTACACTCGGCATACCAACCACGATAAGTATGCTCATAACCAACATATACAACATGGCGGACACCTATTTTGTCAGTACGCTGAGCAACGCGGCAGGCGGAGCGACAAGCGTGGTGTTCAGCATCATGGCTATATTGCAGGCATTCGGATTTATGTTCGGTCACGGAGCCGGAAGCCACGTAAGCAGACTTCTCGGCGCTAAAAACGAAAAAAGAGCAGGCAATTTTGCAACCTCAAGCGTTGTGATGTCGGCGGCTTGCGGATTTATAATAATGGTGTTCGGTCTTGCATTTCTGGAGCCGCTTATGCTGTTTTTGGGAAGCAACGAGGACATTTTGCCCCATGCCAAGGCTTATGCGACCTATATTTTTATCGCCGCACCGGCTATGACAACGTCCTGCGTTTTCAATAACGTGCTTCGTTACGAGGGCAAGGCGACCTTTGCGATGGTTGGTCTTACATCGGGCGGAATACTTAATATTCTTCTTGACTATATCTTTATTATGCACATGGGTATGGGAACTGCGGGCGCAGGTCTTGCAACCGCCATTTCTCAATATATAAGCCTTATAATTCTTGCAGTTCCGTTCTTTATCGGAAAAACACAAAGCAAAATATCAATAGGACGCGGCTTTATTTCATGGCGTATCGCGTGGGATATTGTCAGCACGGGACTTCCCAGCCTTATACGTCAGGGACTCAGCAGCATATCAACGGGTATGCTCAACATTCAGGCAAAGGCGTTCGGTACTGCGGCGATCGCGTCTATGGGCTACGTTTCAAAAACGGTTCAGTTTATCTTCTGCGTAGGTCTTGGAATAGGTCAGGGCTTTCAGCCCGTTTCGGCGTTTAACTATGGCGCCAAGAAATACAGCCGAGTTAAAAAGGGAAGCTATTTTACAATGGCGTTCGGCCTTTTGCTTATCGGCTCGCTTGCCGCGATCTGCTATGCTATAGCGCCCGCAATAATTTCTATATTCAATTCGGAGGGTGATAAGCTGGTAAGTCAGATAGGAACGGAGGCTTTGCGCATAAATTGCCTCGTGCTTTGGGTGCTGCCGTTTACCGTGGTAGGAAATATGATGTTCCAAAGCATTGGAAAAAGAGTTCCCGCTATACTTTTGTCGGCGCTCCAGAATGGAATCGCATTTATGCCTTTGATCTGGATACTGCCCGCGCACCTTGGCCTTCTGGGCTTGGAAATGGCGCAGCCCGTGGCATATATCATTACGGCTCTTGTTACCTTGCCCGTAACGGTGGTGTTTCTGAGCAAATTACCCGCCGACGAGGCGTAAATATAATGAAAACCGCTTGCCAACGGCAAGCGGTTTTGTTTTATTCCTGAACTTCGGCATCTCTGCAACGAATGAGATTTATGGGAGAACAGGGAGCGTTTTTGTCAAACGAATTTCCGCGAATAACTATTCCGTCAACCGAGCAAAGCTCTATAGCGGGCTTGCGCTCGCCCTCAAAAACGTTATTTTCAATGCGAACGTTTTTGTGCAGACCCCAAACGTCCTCTACGTCGGCGCGGTGCGTGGGCTGAAGAGCTATGGTGGGCGCGGATTTTTCCGTTGTTCCATTTCGCACAAAACGGTTGTCGTGAATGTAAAGACCGTTCGTGGGGCCGACCTCATACCAGAAGCCAAGATCCGGAGCTGCCTTTATGGCGCTGCTGGACATACCCTCGAAATAGCAACCTCTGACCTCGACGTTATCTGTCTGGAACAAAAGACCGCGCGCGCGAGTGCGCTTGACGGTGCAATTTTCAACCAGACAGGAGGGTGAAAATTCAATGTTTTGCAAAGTATATCCGTCGCAAAGCTCGCCCGAAAGACTTGAATAGGTCAAAATTCCGCTCTCAAAGCTCTCAACGGTCATTTCGCCTTTGTAGGTAATTGTCGCGGGGTCGAATATCTTGATAACGTCGCCGCGGCGGCACCATGCGGCAGGCAAAACACCGTCGGGACGCTTTTTGCAATAGTTGACTTTGATTTGACGATTTTCGGGATCGACGCGCGTCGCCGTTCCCGCCATGGAGTGAATGTTCAAGGCATCGTCGCCAAGACCGTCAAAATAGCAGTTTCGCATTTCAAAGCGACCTGTAAGACCCGTGATGTGAACGCCGTCACAGTTGCAAGACATAAGTGCCGAGCTGCCCTCGCGCACGAGCATTTTAAGTCCGTCGATCACAAGGTTGTTACAGCGGTAAAGCACCATAACGCCCATTCCTGCGGTTGCGTGCATGGTTATATTCCGGAGAACGGTGTCGTCCGAGTTTCGCAGAGCAATTGTCGCCGGACCGTACATGGTGTAGCGAATGCAGATGCGGTCGCCCGCCGCCAGCTTTCGCACCTCAAAAGGCTTGACCTGAACGGAGAATCTGTTGTCGCCGAGGTATTCGTAGTCCGCGCTCGCAAAGCTGTTGGCGCAAAGTATCTCGCCCTGTATCAGCGTTATGATCGTGGGGTCGGGATTTAAGTGATAGTGGTGCATGCGGTAGTCAAACGAGCCCTGCTCGTCTGCCGATATAAGCGCCATAAGCACCTCGTTGCCGCGCATTTGGAACTCGTCGTCAACGCGCAGGGTAAGGGTGCCGAGCTCGCAATCCGTCGCCTCAACGTAAGCTGTAACGGTTGGAGCAACGTCGGCGTCGATTACAAGGTTCTGCATAACAAGCCCCTGACAGCTTTCAATAAGAAAGGCATCGGCAGAAGCCGTATAGTCGCGGCTGCTGTCGTATTTGCATACGATGACCGCGCCGCCGCCGTCAAGAGTGATGTTTTTCTTGCCGCGAATTACAACTCGGCGCTCAATATAGTATTCTTTGGCTTTAAGGGCGCACACCTCGCCGCATGGCGTAGCGTTTATCAATGCTTCAATTTCAGCTGCCTGACAAATTCTCATTTGTGTTTTCTCACTTTTCTGAAAATTGCGTTTCCGCAACTCAATTATACCATATTTTTCGCGCTTTTCAATAAAAAAGAAAAAACTCCGCAAACCTTTTTGGCTTGCGGAGAGTTTTTTATTGTAAAAAATTATAAGGTGGAGCCGAAATCGGTTACGATAGTCTGACCCGTGATAGCTCTCGACTCGTCTGATGCGAAGAAGAGCAGCATGTTTGCCACATCCTCGGGGAAGCAGGGCTGAACCTTTAAGTCGTTGTGCTTCATCATCTGGCCGAAAATGTTCATATCCATATTTGCGGGGCTCATTCCTGCAACCATGGGAGTAACTATCGTTCCGGGGCAGATCGCGTTGCAGCGAACGTTGGTGCCTGCAAAGCGGAGCGCGGTGTGGCGGGTGATACCCAGTATAGCGGACTTGGATGCAACGTATGCAGCGCCACCGCAGCCCATAACGCCTGCAACGGAAGCAACGTTTACGATAGAGCCGTAGCCCGTTTTTGCCATCTCGCCGCAGATCTCGCGCATCATGCACATAGTGCCCTTGGTGTTGATGTCGATAACGCGGTTCATATCCTCGTCGGTAAAGCTGTCGATAGCCTTAAGGCCCTCGTCAAGCACGCCTGCGTTGTTGATAAGAATGTCAACCTTGCCAAAGGCTTCAAGAGTAGCCGCAAGAACTCTCTTTGCGTCCTCTGCCTTGGATATATCGCTGACAACGGGAAGAGCCTCGCCTCCTGCCTCGCGTATCTTTGCCGCAACCTCTAAAAGCGGAGCCTCGCGGCGCGCCGTGATAACGACCTTTGCGCCCTCAGCCGCAAATTTCTGTGCGGTTGCCGCACCAACGCCCGAGTTTGCACCCGTTATAATTGCTACCTTGTCCTGTAAACGTCCCATAATTGCCTCCTAAGTTTTTAATTAAATTTTGCATTCTTATTATACAACAGTTTTGCCGCAAATTCAATAGAAATACAGAAAAACAAAAGAAAAAAACAAAATGCCCCGCCGCAAAGCAGAGCATTTTGGTTTACATTATTCCCACTCTATAGTTCCCGTGGGCTTGGGTGTGATATCGTAAAGAACGCGGTTGATGCCCTCGACCTCGCTCGTGATGCGAGCACAGATCTTGTGAAGAACGGGGTAGGGTATCTCCTCAACGGTAGCAGTCATGGCATCCTTGGTGTTAACGGCGCGGATTATCGCGGGCCAACCCTCGTATCTGGAATCGTCCTTAACACCAACGCTCTTGATGTCGGGAATGACTACGAAATATTGCCATACCTTCTCGGCAAGTCCGCACTTGTCAAACTCTTCGCGGAGGATCGCGTCTGCTTCGCGGAGAGCATGCAGACGGTCACGCGTGATCGCACCAAGGCATCTTACTCCAAGTCCTGGGCCGGGGAAGGGCTGACGGTAAACCATAGCGTGAGGAAGACCGAGCGCCTCGCCTACAACGCGTACCTCGTCCTTGAAAAGCAGCTTTATGGGCTCACAAAGCTGGAATTTGAGATCCTCGGGAAGTCCGCCCACGTTATGATGTGACTTGACTGCTTTTTTGCCCTCTGCCGCCTTAACGGACTCGAGAATGTCGGGATATATCGTGCCTTGTGCCAGGAATTCAATGCCCTCGAGCTTTCTTGCTTCTTCAGCAAAGATCTCTATAAATTCTTTTCCGATTATCTTTCTCTTGGTTTCGGGATCACTGACACCCGCCAAAAGATCGAGGTAGCGGTCGGTAGCGTCGATGTAGATAAGATTGGCATCAAGATTTTTGCCGAAAATATCAATTACTGCCTCGCTCTCGCCCTTGCGCATAAGGCCGTGGTTTACGTGAACGCAAACCAGCTGCTTACCGATAGCCTTGATAAGAAGAGCGGCGACAACGGAGGAGTCAACTCCTCCGGAAAGCGCCAAAAGTACCTTTTTATCTCCAACCTGCGCGCGGATCTCATTGACCTGCTCCTCAATAAAGGCGTTTGCAAGATCAAAATTTACAATGCGCTCCATATTTTCAGGACGAACGTTATTTGCCATATATATTCCTTTCTTTGACAATGGACGCGAAATCTAAACCGCATCCCCACTTAAACAAACAATGCTTTTATAAAAACGATCTTGGCTGGGTTCACCAATCTATCAATATAGAATGGAACAGCAGGTTAAAAATTCGCAAGCGAATTTTTAACGTCACCTCAATTTAGTAGAACCCCTATAAATTGGGGGAAGTTCTTTGCCAAGCTTTCTTTCAAGAAAGCGACCTATCCTTAACACAAACTAATTTTTAGTTCGTATAATTATCAAAATAACCCTGAACGAGAACGACGGGAGTACCCTTGTCGCCCGAGCCGCTTGTCAGGTCGCAGAGCGAGCCGATGAGGTCGGTAAGCTGGCGCGGAGTGGTACCCTGAGAAGCCATATTACCAACGAGGCTTGTACCGTCCTTTGCCTTAATGGTAGCCGCGATAGCCTCGCGAAGCTCCTCGCCCGAAAGGCCTGCAAAATCGTTATCTGCGAGGTATTTGAGCTTAAGCTCGTTGGGCGTACCGATGAGTCCATCGGTGAACGCGGGAGAAACAACGGGGTCTGCGAGCTCCCAGATCTTACCCTGGGGGTCCTTGAATGCGCCGTCACCGTAGACCATTACTTCAACGTGCTTACCTGTTGCGTCAAGAACGTTTTTCTGAATAGCCAGGACGAGCTCGCGGCACTCGCGGGGGAACAGCTTGATCTTGTCCTCGGTAGACTTGTTAGATCCGAGCAGACCGTATTTTTCATTGCAGCCGCTGCCGTTTACGGGAGAGTTCATGAGGTCATCAAGCGAGCAAACGACCTTGGCGCCGCCTGCGAGAAGTATTCTCTTGGTGCGCGCGCGGGTGTGAATGTCGCAGTTTATGATGTGATCGGCATAGGGGAGAATAGCCTTTGCCTGATTTGCAAAGATTATCTCGCATTCTGCGCCGCATTCGCGAACGAGGTTACCGTAATACTCAACGTAGTCAACGCCAGTGAATTCGTGCTTTTCATAGCCAAAAAGCTCGCGGTATTTTTCAAGTGAGAGAACGTCTGAGTAGGGATTTACACCCGACTCATCTATTTTATCAAGGCTCACAAGGTGATTGCCCACCTCGTCTGAGGGATAGCTGAGCATAAGCACAACCTTTTTTGCGCCCTTTGCAATTCCGCGAAGGCAGATAGCAAAGCGGTTTCTTGAAAGGATGGGGAATATAACGCCAACCGTACCGCCGCCGAGCTTGTTTTTTACATCGGTTGCGATGTCATCAACGGAGCAGTAGTTGCCCTGCGCTCGAGCTACTATGGACTCGGTAAGTGCTATAACGTCGCGGTCGCGGAGCTCAAAGCCCTCGGATGCCGCCGCATCCAGCACGGCGTCCGTAACCATAACCGCAAGGTCATCTCCCTGGCGGAATATAGGACAGCGGATTCCTCTTGATACAGTGCCAACTTTCCTTGTGTTTTGCATAAAATATATCATCTCCTAAAATAAATTTCCTCTAAGAGCGTAAATTTGAAAAGTCCCATCGACAGCAAAACAAATTTACGTTATATTATACCATAAAAACGCCGACAATTCAACAGTGTTTTTTCAACAAATTAAAATTTTTTTCATTTTTTCAAAAAATGTATTGCAAAAAGCGAAATAGTATGGTATAATAACGAGCGTGGCGTAAAAACGCCGCAAAAATACAGGGGTATAGCTCAGTTGGTAGAGTACTGGTCTCCAAAACCAAGGGTCGTGGGTTCAAGTCCTTCTGCCCCTGCCAAGAAAAAAGCCATTCGCGTAAGCGGATGGCTTTTTTCAGTGAAATTCGTTCCTTACGGAACGAGTGAAATACGCTGACGCGTGTGAAATTGCCTGCGGCAGTGAAATACGCCTGCGGCGTGTGAAGGAACGAATTTTATT
>JAFQLG010000035.1 GCA_017414605.1 Clostridia bacterium | reverse complement strand
CCTTTCAAGTTCCCCCACCCTTCCCATGCCGGCAGGCAGGCCGTTTACTTCCCCCTTCCTCTCCATGGGTTCCGTATTTAACAGCCCGAGCCTCGAGCAGAGGGCGTCGTTTGTGCCCCTGGGGGCAGAATCGACATTGGTTTCGTACACCTTAACGTCAACGTCCTCGCGCGCCATGCTCATTTCAAGCGCGGAGCCGTATTTTCTGGTGCGAGCCAGGAAAACGTCCTTTTCAACGTTACCCGCATATGCCGCAGTTATGGTGTTGATAAGTCCAATGTATGCCTTATAATATGCTCGGAAAGCATCGCGTCTGACGTTACGGTTGGGGTGATGGAGCAGAACTCCGTACATTCCGTGAGTTACCTGAACCTTTTCTCCGTCCACCTTAACGGTAGGATAGGGAAAATCCGCATTGTCGATCATTCCAAATATCTTCTGGAAGCCGCCGAAAATGGTTCCCTCCTGTGCAAGAATAGCCTCTATTTCCTTGGAAAGAACGTGGGGCTTGCTCTTTATAGTCTGGCGGATAGTGTAATCGTAATCCGCAAATCTCTCGTCTGCCATGAGTGACTCAAGATACTCCGTGGGGAGCGAGGTAAGCTCGGGGTTAACAAAAGCAACTGCGCCCGCAAATTTCATCCAGATCATCTCAACGCGGGAGTCAAGCGCCATCGCCTCGCCGTTTCTTGTGTCCTCGTCATGCCACATTGAAGCATAAACCGCCAGGTGACTGAGCTTATAGGAAACCTTGTTTATCTCCCCAAGGCACTCAAGCAGCGTATCCTTATCGGAAAGCTTGCCCTCGTATTTTGAAAAATCGAGCTCACCTTCAAGCTCCTCATAAGTTTTATTCCAATCGTCCACCGTTGCAAAAATGTCCTCAAGACACCATTTAAGATTTTCGGGAACGTCACATCTGTTCTTTGCCATTTTTTTGCCCTCCAAAAAACATTTTATAAATACATCTTGATTATAACATTTTTGGCGCATCTTTGCAATAGAAAAAGTTCAAAAATCAAAAAAATCAATTACCTCAAGGCTTTTTTGGCTCAAACTCTTGACTTGCACCTCGCCGTCTGCTATAATTTGTTTATCATATACCAAAAGACAAAAGCGAGATATATAATGAAGAAGAGTTATATTCCACAAGGCTACAAGCCGCCGCTGGACGCCTACGATACACAGCGCGCCATAGCCTTTATCAAGAACACGTTTCAGGACGAATTTTCCAAGGTCCTCAACCTCAAAAGAGTTTCCGCGCCCCTGTTTGTCAGCGAGGAAAGCGGTCTTAACGACAACTTGAGCGGAGTTGAGCGCCCCGTTTCCTTTGACGTGCCCGCAATAGGACTTGATGCGCAGGTCGTGCACTCCTTGGCAAAATGGAAGCGCCTGGCACTCAAAAAGTACGGCTTTTCCATCGGAAACGGTCTTTATACCGATATGAACGCGATCCGTCGCGACGAGGAGCTTGACAACGTGCATTCCATATACGTTGACCAATGGGACTGGGAAAAGGTGATAACCGAGGACAACCGCAACCTTGACTATCTTAAGCTGATAGTTCGCTCAATTGTCAAATCGATATGCAATACCTGCGACCTGCTCCACGTGCGCTATCCCCAGCTTAAAACGCACCTCTGCCCTGATGTTGCCTTTGTAACAACGCAGGAGCTTGAGGACATGTACCCCGCTCTCACACCGTCCGAGCGCGAAAACGAGTTTTTGAAGATACATAAAACCGCATTTATAATGCAAATAGGCGGCGCACTAAAGAGCGGCAAACCGCACGACAGCCGCGCTCCCGACTATGACGATTGGCAGCTGAACGGCGACATATTCTTTTGGGATGACGTGCTTGACCGCGCGCTTGAGATATCGTCTATGGGCATACGCGTTGATGCCGCATCTCTTGATCGCCAGCTTACGCTTTCGGACTGTGCCGAGTTCCGCCAAATAAAAAAACAGGATTTGGCGGTATTTCGGCACGCAGATATCCCCTTCAATCCTTGTTTTAGGAT